>JBAPMW010000512.1:0-6553 GCA_049278815.1 Hyphomicrobiaceae bacterium | reverse complement strand
GTCGATCATGCAGCGGCGGATCTGCGGGTCGTGGGCGGCGTCGATGGCGCGGGCGTCGATGAAGTCCGGGCGCTCGATCAAGCGGCTGGGCACGATGATGCCCTTCCAGGCGTAGACCGCCGTATCCGCGCCGAAGCGCAGCGCTGGGCCGGCGGCGGCGTGCAGCCGTCCGCTGGCATCCGCGTGGATGAGCGTGGGCCGGCGGATGAGCCAACAGATGCGCTCGTGCGGCGCGATCCAGCAAGCGCTGCGGGCCAGCTCCCACAGGCCCGCAGCCGGCTCGGTCTGGCGCAGCAGGCCGCACACGTCGTGCAGGTACTGCAGCGCGCCGAGCCATGCCGCCGACTGCAGGCTGAAGCCGCTGCCGGAGAACGTGACCCGATTGCGACGCCGCGACAGCGAGAAGATGTCGAGCAACCGCAGGGGCAGAATCGGCAGCGCCCGCTCGCCCAGGCGCAGCAGCGCCTCGTCGATGGAAGCACAGAACGAGGGCAGGCGCGCCAGCCCCGGCTCGCTCGTGAGCGCCATACGCACGCTGAGGGCTATGGCGCGGTCGACACCCAGCTCCGCCTTGCGGCGCACCTCGTCGACGACCTTCGTGCGCACGCTGTCGCCGGCGGCGTGCCGGCGCTTGGACCACGAGACGGCGAGCTGTGCCGGGCCGTCCTCCCAGACGATCTCGCGCGGTGGCGGCAGCCTGGCTGCGCCATAGGCCTTCTCCACCGCCGCGCGGGCCGCCTCGCAGGAGGGCGGCGCGGTGGACTGCCGCAGCGCGTTCCACCGGGCCCCGTAGACGGTCAGCTCGGCCCGCTGCCCATGCGACAGCGCGCCGACCTCAGTCCGCAACAATGACGGCATCCTTCGGCTCAAGCTCGCGCTGGCGGCGGACGCGATAGGTGCCCTCGCCAAGGGCGATCGGCGCGTGCTCCTGATGACGGAGGGTGGCGGGGCCGCCTTCCACCTTGACGTGACCGATATAGAGACCGCCGGGCACATCGCGCGCGAGCGCATCGTCCCGGAACATGGTCACCTGCTCGAAGATGCTGTGGCGGTGACCGGTCTGCTCGCCCTCGGCGAGCACGGTGGCACCGCTGGCGTCGGGGGGAACGACGGTCCCGGACGGGCACACATCATCGACGCGCTCTATCAACAGATCGCCCTGGGCATACATGACAGTCATGGGTCTTGGCTCCTCTACCGACATCACTCTGCACAGCACAACGCCGCTGCGCCTTTCAGAGACCAAACACCCCCGTATTTTTTCCTTCCGTCCCCTCGTCCTGAAGGCAGTCGCGCCTGCCCCCGAGTCGTCGTCCGATGTTGACGCGCTTGCCGTCCGCCCGCCGAGCCTGGTCCGATCGCGAGCCGATCGCGAGATCCAATCCGCGAGCGACAGGCCAACGCCCGGCGTACGTCCTCGGGAACCTGCGAGCCGGCAGCGCCACCCCGCAGGAAGCGTTTGGCCTACGTAGCATGTCAGGAGCCAGATTCATTTGGCAACTTTGTGGAAGGTTAGCGTCCTGTCAGCGCAAATACCCGCCTGCCGTGGCCTGAAGGAGCGTACATCTGACAGAGCACGACGAATTGATCGGGTTGAGATTGCCCGCGATTTGTGCGGATAGTGTCGCACAGCGGGGGGTGAGGGAAAACAGGTAAGGTTAAGAGCGTGAGCGATTCGCACGACGAGGCCGTGAGCGGTCCTGCCATGCCCAGTCTTCAGGCAAATCGTGGGTCTGGCCCGGTAAGGCGGAAGCCCTCCGCCACGGCAGGGGCCTTGCCAGGCACGGCAGCGCTGCGCTCGGCTCAGCGCACGCTCGAGCTTGAGACCGAGGGCCTCAAGGCGCTGCAGGCGGCCCTGGACCGGGGGCTGGGCGAGGCGTTCAGCGCCGCCGTGGGTGTGCTCGCGGGCGCCGCGGGCCGCGTGATCGTCACGGGCATCGGCAAGAGCGGCCTCGTCGGCCAGAAGGTGGCGGCCACCTTCGCGTCCACCGGCACGCCCGCCTTCTTCGTGCACCCGAGCGAGGCCAGCCACGGCGACCTCGGCATGATCAGGCCGGACGACGCCGTCGTCGCCCTGTCGTGGTCGGGCGAGGCCGTGGAGCTTGGCAGCATCATCACCTACTCGCGCCGCTTCAAGGTGCCGCTGATCGCCGTCACCTCGCGTGCCGATTCCACGCTGGCGCGGCAGGCCGACGTGGTGCTGGCGCTGCCGCGGGCCACGGAGGCCTGTCCCCACGGCATGGCCCCCACCACCTCCACCACCATGCAGATGGCCCTCGGGGACTGCCTGGCCATCGCGCTGCTGGAGGGCCGGGGCTTCACGGCCCAGGACTACAAGGTGTTCCACCCCGGCGGCTCGCTCGGCGCGCAGCTCAAGTTCATCTCCGACGTCATGCACACGGGCGACAGCCTGCCGCTGGTGCCCGAGGGCAGGGCCATGGCCGAGGCGATCGTGACCATGACCGAGAAGAGCTTCGGCTGCGTCGGCGTCATCGACGCCAAGGGGCGCCTCATCGGCATGATCACGGACGGCGATCTGCGCCGCCACATGGGGCCCGGGCTGCTGCACGCGCGCGTGGAGGAGATCATGACGCGCGCGCCAAAGACGCTGCCGCCCGACACCCTCTGCTCGGCGGCGCTGGAGCAGATCAACTCGCTGCGCCGCGGGGACGCCGGCCGCCCGCCCGGCGTCACGCAGATGTTCGTGGTCGACAAGGGCAAGCCCATCGGCATCGTGCACGTGCACGACCTGCTCCGCGCCGGCGTGGCGTAGGCCCGCCCGGCATCGGCGGTGCCACCGTGCCGGGGAGGGATCACTCGACCATGGTCACGGCGTAGCCGGACTGGCGCAGCAGCTCGACGAGACCCTCCGGCCCAGGCAGGTGCGCGCTTCCCACTCCGATGAAAAGACCGCCTTCACCGAGCAACGGCAGCGCGGCCGCGCGCATCTCATGGTTGCGGCGGGCCAGCATGACGGCTTCGAACTCATCCAAGGCCGACCGGGGCAGGCCGAGCTTCTCGTGAAAGTACGCCTGCAGGGGCAGGGCAACGCTGACATCGCGCCGGAGATAGCTTTGGACCAGCGTCTCGACGAAATCTTCGGCGCGATCGAGGTAGCGCACGGTCGAGACGAGAAGCGCCAGCTGCGAGAATGTCGAAATGCCCGCCATTGCTCGCAGTTGGGATCCTGCGGTCTCCAACCCCACCACCGGGATCCCGCGGGCTTTGGCATCGTCGGCAAGACGCATGTCCAGCACCTTCAGGCCGTGAAGGTGGCGGACCTGCTCGCAGGGCGGCAGGGCCTTCGAAAGGACCAGCAGCCACGGCCTGGTGTAGTCGTAGGCGCCCACTGGCAGCCCGCGTTTCTTCAGCGCCTCCTGCAGGACCGCATATTCGCTGGGCGGCAGCTCCGTCCTCAGGGACTGGCCGCCGCTGTATTGAACCAAGGCTCCCATCCGCTGCATCGCCTGCGCCGAGCTCTCCGGCGACATGTCCGCGAGCTCCAGGGCCACCCGCTTGGCCGCTGCGAGGGCCGCCTTCACTGCGGGCGACAGCCTGTTCACGCGGTCGTCGGTGAGATGGATGGTGCCGAACAGGTGCGATGGCGCGAGCCCTGCCTTCTCTATCCGCCAAAGCAGGCCCTTGGCGTTCGTCTTCGCCTTTGCCTCCGCCATGATGCGGGCGTGGCCGGCCGGATCGGTCCTCTCGATCTCGGCGAGGAGGTCTTTGCCCGTGCACGCTGGCGGCGGCGCCGGTGGGGCGGGTGGCGGGCGCTGTGCGAGTGTCGCCGCAAGCTTGTGCTCCTGCCCGTCGCGGAAGACGGAAACCTCCACCGCATCGCCTGGGCGCTTGAGATCGAGATAGGCCTGCAGCCTGTTCCAGAAGTCGGTCTTCTCTCCAACGGTCCTCGAAATCGCACCCATGACATCGATGCGATCGACAGTGAGGATGATGTCGCCGACACGCAGGCCGGCCTTGTCGGCCGGGGTGCCTTCAAGAACCCGGGTGACCTTGATGCCGCGCGGCGCCGGCCAGCCAAGGGCAGCAGCTTCCGCCGCCTTCACGTCGGCGTACGCGACGCCGAGATACCCACCATCCTGGGCCGCGGCGCGATCTCGCACAGACAAGAGCAGAAGGGCGAGCGACACGGCGGCAAAAGCTGCGAGGAACGTTCTGGGGTGCATGAAACCTCCTAAAGCTACACCAGGCTCGCGCCGTCGAGAGAGCCGCAGCCGCAATACGTGCCACACGCCCGCGCGCGGCGCTATCGTCACGTCCGCGGACCATGCTCATCGGCTCACGGCAGCCGCTTGGGCGCCGTGAGCAGCTTGAGCCGGCCGCCGCCCGCTTTGACCTTGGCCCAGCTGCGCTGGTTGAGCTCGATCACGGCGAGGCCGGCGGTGGGCAGCTTCTCGGCCAGCGCTTCCAGATCCACCTCCGTGCCGGTGCCCGCCAGGCTCAACGCCAGGGCCTGCAGGCCGGGGTTGTGCCCGACGATCATGGCATGGCGCACCCTGGGTGCAACCTTGCGAAGGCGCTTCAGCATCGCCGCGGGCGAGCCGGGGTAGAGCGCGTCCTCATAGACGATCTCAGGCGATGCCTTCAGCCGCGGCAGCACCAGATCGAGTGTCTGGCGCGTGCGCACCGCGGGGGAGCACAGGATGAGATCCGGCACCAGGCCGTGCCGGGCCAGATAGGCGCCCATACGCGGCGCGTCCTTCTCGCCCCGCTTGTTGAGCGGCCGGTCGATGTCTTCCAGGCGGGCATCCGACCGGCTCGACTTGGCGTGGCGCAGGAGGCTGAGGGTGAGCATGGGCCAGAATAGCCCCCTCGGTTAGGGTGCGCCAATCGGCAGGCGGGGGTCGGGCTTCGGGCGTCGCAAAGGCGACCCCCGTCACGCGACCTCCGACCTCAAGCACGCGCCACCCCCGGCCGCGCCATGGCCGCGCCGGGCCAGACGGCGGCGGCCGCGCGGGCGTACTGCGGGGGGAGGGCGATCTTGGCGCCGAGCCGCTCGGCGGCGTGCCAGACCCAGCGCGGGTTGTCGAGGAAACCGCGGGCCAGCGCCACCAGATCGGCCTGGCCCAATGCGACGATCGCCTCGGCCTGCGCCGGCTCGACAACGAGGCCCACGGCGCGGGTGATGATGCCGGTCTCCGCCTTCACCCTGGCTGCAATCGGCACCTGGTAGCCCGGCCCCAGCGGGATCTGCATCTGCGGCACAGCCCCGCCGCCCGAGACGCACACGTAGTCGAGCCCCGCGGCCTTGAGCCGCGCGGCCAGCGCCACCGCCTCGTCGGGCGTCACGCCGCCGTCGGCCCAGTCGCTGCCGTTGATGCGGGCGCCGAGCGCCGTGCCGGCCGGCACCAGCGCGCGAATGGCCTGCGCCACCTCCAGCGGGAAGCGCATGCGCCCCTCCAGGGAGCCGCCGTAGGCGTCGCTGCGCCGGTTCGCCAGCGGCGTGAGGAACTGCTCCAGCAGGTAGCCGTGCGCCATGTGCAGCTCGATGGCGTCGAAGCCTAAGCGCAACGCCCGCTCCGCCGCCTGCCGGAACGCATCCAGCACCTGCGTGAGCCCGGCCTCGTCCAGCGCCGCCGGCGCCGGGCTGCCCGGCACGAAGGGGATCGCCGAGGGAGCCACAGTGGGCCACGCGCCTTCGGCCTCGCTCAGCGCCCGGCCGCCCTCCCAGGGCCGCTGGGTGGAGGCCTTGCGGCCGGCGTGGGCGATCTGGATGCCGAAGCGGGTGCCCGCAACGGCGACCTTGCGCGCGGCAGCGAGCACGCGCGCCAGCGCCTTCTCGTTGCCGTCCGAGTAAAGACCGAGGCAGCCCCACGTGATGCGGCCGGGGCGGTCCACCGCCGTGGCCTCCACCATGACGAGCCCCGCGCCGCTTATCGCCAGCTGCATGAGGTGTTGCAGGTGCCAGTCGGTGGCATCGCCATCGTCGGCGGAGTATTGACACATGGGCGACACGACGATGCGGTTGGCGAGCGCGACTGGCCCCAGCTGGAGCGGGGAGAAGAGATGCGGCACGGGCAAGATCCCCTTATGGACGTGGATGGCCCCGGACGCGCCTGCGGCACCCGGAGCGAGGTGGCCTAGTGTGGGGGCGGTCTCACAGGCAGGCAAGCGGCAACGATGCAATGCAGCGTCAGGTCTCGCGCCGGGTCGCGACCTCGGCGTCATGTGCACCGGCATTTGCCGAGTTGTGGCGATAGGTGCGCCACGTCGGCTGGTAGGCGCCGTCGGCCTCGTTGCCCCACGCGGTCCAGCCCTGCCGCAACCCGCGCGCGAACAGCTCCAGGAAGGGGCCGGGGGAGCAGGCCTGAATGAGCGGATAGAGCTCGTCAGGCTTGCGGCTGTGCTCGCGCTTGCGGCTGGCGATCAGGTTGACCTGCCGCCGCCCCGGCGCCAGCGTACGCGCGTTCTTGCCGCGGACGCCGAAAAGCACCAGCTCAGTTACGTTCCGGAAATAGAACCCGACGCCTCGACCATCGGAGCCGCCGTCCTTTCGCACCTTGTGCCACACAAGATTGGACTTGTACTCGAACCC
>JBAPMW010000511.1:0-9048 GCA_049278815.1 Hyphomicrobiaceae bacterium | reverse complement strand
CGCCATGGCCGAAGGCGCCCTGACCCATTCCGCCGCCGACGTCAGCGTGGCTGTCACCGGCGTTGCCGGCCCCGGCGGCGGCAGCACGGCGAAGCCGGTGGGGCTTGTGCACCTCGCGGCGGCGCGGCGCGGCGGCGTTGTGCTGCACCTGGAATGCCGGCTCGGCGACATCGGACGCGGCGCTGTACGCCTCGCCAGCGTGCGCGCAGCGCTTCAGCTGATCTCACGGGCGGCCGCCGAGCCGACGCCGTAGACGGCGCGGGCGCGCACCTCGAACGCCTCGGTGTAGCGGGCGAAGGCGCGGTCGAACAGCGCGCCAACCAGCATCTGCAGCATCGCCGACCTGAGCTCGTAGGCGATGGAGAAGTCCACGTCGCAGCCCCCCGGCGCCGCGCGCAGCTGCCAGCGGTTCTCCAGCCGGCTGAACGGCCCCATCGCCCCCGGCACGCCCGCCGCCGCCACCTCCAGCCGCGCCGCATCGAGCTGCACGCGGCTGGTGAAGGTCTCGCGGATGGCCTTGTAGCCCACGGTCATCGCGGCGATGAGAATGTCCACGCCCCCCTCGCGCTCGCGCCGACGCACGGTGAGCCCCTCGCACAGAGGCAGGAACTCAGGGTAGCGCTCCACGTCCGCGACCAGGTCGAACATCTGGCGGGGCGTGAACGGCACGCGGCGGGTGGTGCGGAACGACGGCATGAGACCCTGGCTGGCTTCCGGATACGCCAAGATCTACCAGGAAACGGCCGCCTGGACCCGCGCGCCCCCTCCCGCGCGGCGAAAAACCACGGGGCCGGCCGGCCGCGCGGTCAACGGTGCGAGGCGCTGCCGCTTTATCAAATTCTGCTTTTGTTCCTTGGGCAATCATGTTAGGAACGTCGGCGGAAGAATAGACCATGCACGACGCCCTGAGCAGACAGCACGGCCTCATGACGGTTGCCGAGTTCCTCGACTGGCCGGGGGACGGCACTGGCCGAAGGTTTGAGCTTGTCGACGGTGAGCTGCGCCCCATGTCGCCTAGCAGGCCGATCCACGGGCGAATTCAGTCAAAGCTTTGCCGCCTGGTTGACGAAGCCCTTGAAGCCGCCGGCAGTCCTTGCCAGGTCGTCTGCGACCCTGGCGTTATCACCGCGCGGCACGCCCATATCAATATGCGCGTGCCGGACCTCGGCGTCACCTGCACGCCGGACGCGCCCGAGCATCGGGCGTTGCCGGACCCGGTGGTGCTGATCGAGATCCTGTCGCCCAGCAACGCCGTCGATACGTGGGACAATGTGTGGGCATACACCACCATCCCCAGCGTGCGCGAGATCGCCGTGGTGCACTCCACGCGCGTTGCGGCCGAGCTGCTGCGGCGCGACGCCGACGGCGGCTGGCCGGCGCAGCCTGAGCAAATCGATGCTGATGGCACCCTACGGCTTGAGAGCATCGCCTTCCCCTGTCCCCTGCGTGCCGCCTACGCGCAGACGCACCTTGGGTGAGGCCTGTCATTCGCCGAGGTCGGCACTCCCCGCTCTGGCAGAGCGCGAGGTGAGATAGACGTGGCGCGAGGGGGTGAGGAGCGCGGTAATCGGCAGGTGCCCTGGCTGGGTCAGACCCGCAGGGTCTGACCTCATCACGCCCTCCCCTGTTCTCCCTACGCCGTCGTCCGCACCGGCTCGCTCGAGCGCTCCTGCGAGCTCACCCCGAGCGCCCGCAGCTTGCGGTGGAGCGCGGAGCGCTCCATGCCGACGAACTCCGCGGTGCGGGAGATGTTGCCGCCGAAGCGGTTGATCTGGGCCAGGAGGTACTCGCGCTCGAAGATCTCGCGCGCCTCCCGCAGCGGCAGCGACATCAGGTGCTCGGCGCCGCCGTTGACGGGCAGCGGCACGTTGGAGCCGATCTCCTCAGGCAGCAGGCTCGCCGTGATGATGGCGTCGGGGTCGCCGCCCGACAGAATGAGCAGCCGCTCGATGTTGTTCCTCAGCTCGCGCACGTTGCCCGGCCAGTCGTGCGCCTGCAGCACGGCAATGGCGTCCTCGCCGATCTTCCTGGGCGCTAGGCCCGAGGACTGCGCCACCTGCTTGACGAAGAACTGGATGAGCTGGGGGATGTCGTCGCGCCGCTCGGCCAATCCCGGCACGCGCAGCGGCACCACGTTGAGGCGGTGGTAGAGGTCCTCGCGGAACCGGCTGTCGCCCATCTCGCGCTCCAGGTCGCGGCTGGTGGAGGAGATGATGCGCACGTCCACCGCGACCTTGGGGCCTCCCCCTAAGCGCTGGAACTTCTGCTCCACCAGCACGCGCAGCACCTTGCCCTGGGTCTCCAGCGGCATGTCGGCCACCTCGTCGATGTAGAGGGTGCCGGTGTGCGCCTCCTCCAGCGCGCCCACCTTGCGGGCGCCGCCCGAATGGTCCTCGACCCCGAACAGCTCCTCCTCGACCCGGTCGGGCGCCATGGCCGCCGCGTTCAGGATCACGAACGGGCCATCCTTGCGGTGCGATTTCTCGTGCATCACGCGCGCCGCCAGCTCCTTGCCCGAGCCGGCGGCGCCGCGGATCAGCACGCGGCTGTTGGTGGGGGCGACACGGTCGATCTGGGAGCGCAGCTGGTTGATGGCGGCCGAGTTGCCGATCATCTCGAAGCTCACCATGGATCGGTCGCGCAGCGAGCGCACCTCGCGCTGCAGCTTGGCGGCCTCCAGCGCGCGCTGGGTGACGAGCATGAGCCGGTCGGCCTTGAACGGCTTCTCGATGTAGTCGTAGGCGCCGCGCTTGATGGCGGTCACGGCCGTCTCGATGTTGCCGTGGCCGGAGATGATGACCACCGGCAGGTCCGGGTGGGTCTTCTTGGTGATGTTGAGCACCTCCAGCCCGTCGAGGCGGCTCCCCTGCAGCCAGATGTCGAGGATGACGAGCTGCGGACGCCGCTCCTCGATGGCGCGCAGCGCCTCGTCGGAATCGCGCGCCGTGCGCGTGCGGTGGCCGTCATCCTGGAGGAACCCCGCCACCATCTCGCGGATGTCCGCCTCGTCGTCGACGATCAGGATATCAGAGGCCATCGGTTGCTCCTTGGCACTGTGAACTACGATTCGCTTCGATCTTTCGGGAACTCTGGGAACTCTCGGGAAACGTTGGCCGGGGCTCAGCCAACGCCGCCGGCGGCAGCAGCGGCTTGCGCCCCCCCTGGAGATCCTTGGCGCGCCGCCACCTGGGGCGGATGGGCCGGCAGGTTGATGCGCACCAGCGCCCCGTGGGTGCGCCCGGGTCCCGGTGGCGCATCCTCAAGGGAGAGCAGGCCGGCGTGCTGCTCGACGCTCTTCAGCACGATGGCGAGGCCGAGGCCGGTGCCCTTGGCGCCCTTGGTGGTGACGTAGGGCTCCAGCAGGCGAGTGCGGTTGTGCTTGGGCAGGCCCGGACCGTTGTCGATGATCTCGATGTCCACCCGGTTGCCGTTGCGGCGAATGCTGGTCTCGATGCGGCCGGTCCAGCCGGGCTCCCGGTCCTTGCTCTCCGCGTAGGTCTGGATCGCCTCCTGCGCGTTCTTCACAAGGTTGATGACGGCCTGCGAGATGAGGCGCCGGTCGCAGGTGACGATGATCGGCTCCTTGCCGACCTTGGTGTCGAACACGATGCCCTGGCTCGCCATCTGCCGGTCGATCACCGCGGCTTTCACCACGTCGCGGATATCCTGGTCCTCCATCTGCGGCTTGGGCGAGCGGGCGAAGGCGGAGAACTCGTCCACCATGCGCGTCACGTCGCCCACCTGGCGGATGATGGTCTCGGTGCAGCGATCGAAGGTCTCGCGGTCCTCGGTGATGGCGGAAGCGTACTTGCGGCGGATGCGCTCGGCGGAGAGCTGGATGGGGGTCAGCGGGTTCTTGATCTCGTGCGCGATGCGCCGCGCCACGTCGGCCCAGGCGGCGGTGCGCTGGGCCGAGACCAGCTCGGTGATGTCGTCGAAGGTGAGCACCGAGCCGCCCTCCTCCTCGCTCGGCGCCTGCTCGGTGATGCGCACGGAGAAGCTGCGGTCCTCGCCGTTGATGAGGAGCGCGATCTGCTGCTGGCGCCGGCTCCGCGCGGGGTCGGCGGCCTGCTGCACCAGCTCTGCGAGCTCGGGAACGGTCTCGGCGAGAGGCCGGCCGATGAGCTTGCTCCCGTCGCGTCCCAGCAGCCTCCCGGCCGAGCCGCTGACCAGCGTGATGCGGCCGTCGCGGTCGAGGCCGATGACGCCGGCCGAGACGCCCGACAGCACCGCCTCCATGAAGCGCCGCCGCTCGGAGAGCTGGCGGTTGGTGGCGACGAGCTCGGAGCGCTGGCTCTCCAGCTCCTTCGTCATGGCGTTGAAATTGGCCGACAGCCGACGCATGTCGCCCTCGCCGCGGCGGATCGGCAGTTGCACGTTCAGATTGCCGCGCGTCACCTCCTGGGCCGCACTGATGAGACGCCGGATCGGCGCCACGAACAAGCCGGCGAACCACAGGCCGATCCAGATGGCCGTGAACAGCGCGGTCAGCGAGATCATGGAGAACATGAGCGCGTGCGCCAGCACCTGGCCGGGGCGCTTCTGCTTCAGGTCCCTGAAGTGGGCGACGGATTCCTCCAGCGCCCGCAGGTTCTGGACCACGCTGCGGTGGATGCCGCGGGCGACATAGAGATAGGCCCCCGGATAGTTGTGCAGCTTGATGATGGCGGCAACGCGAGCGCGCTGGGCGTCGCCCACCAGCTGGGCGGGCAGCTCCTCGTAGGGCATAAGGGCATCGAGCCCCTCCGACTTGGTCGGCAGGGCGAGGGGAACCTTCCCCTCGTCCGCCTCCTTCATCGCCGCTGCGGTGGGCCGCACGAACTTGATTGCCTGCTGATCCAGCACAGCCAGCTTCTCGGCGCCCGTGGAATCGACGATGTAGGCGAGCGGCAGATCGCGCAACGAAGCCTGCGCCACCATCAGAACGCGAAACTTGCGGATGTCGCCGCCGACGATCGGGGCGGCCTCGTCAAGATCGCGCGCCATGTTGATGATATCGGTGCGGATGATGGCGCCGTGCTCGAGGAGATAGGCCCTGCTCACCTCGGTAGCGCCCTGGACGACGGCGGTGGTCTGCTCGTCGAACCAGCTGTCGAGGGCGCGCGAGAACGTGCTGGTGGCAGCCAGGGTGAGCAACAGGGCCGGCAGCGCGGCGATCAGGCTGAACAGGGCGACGATGCGCACGTGCAGGCGGGCGCCGGCAACCCTGCCCTTCCAGGCGCGCCACAGCCCCGCGCCCTGCACGATGATCACCCCCAGCATGGCGGCCACCAGCACGGCGTTCACCATGAGGACGCTCAGCACCACCTCGTTGGAGGGGCGGATCGGCGTCAGAGCGCTCAGGATCAGGTAGGTGGTGAGCGCCGAGACCATCGACAGGCTGACGACCACCAAGCCGATGCGGAACGCCCGGTCGCTGGTGCCGGGCAGCAGCGCCTCCTCCGCCAGCGGGTCGAGCGGAGCTCCGGCGTGCCCTGCGTGCGACCCCGGCGACCTCAGGCTCTGCCAGCCGTCTCGTGTCGTCTTGCCGATGCGGTGCGCGGCGCTGCGCACGGTCTTGCCGCGCTCCCAGGCGGTTTGCGCAGTCTTGGCGCCACGGCGCCCGAGCTCGCCGAGCCTGGCCACAGTGGTGGCCGCCACGCTTTGCAACCGAGAGACGATCGCGTCCGGTATCACGGAGTTTGTGCCCCAGTCTGCAGCAAGGCAGTCACACTGATCGTGGCAGTGTGGCATTTTCGCGACAAGTCGTGCCGCTTTAACCCAGGTGCGGCAGAGGCGTCAAGGTGGGTTGGACTGCCCGCGGCGTGCTATTTGCGCCGCCATCGGAGCGCCATGCCGAATCGGGGAGACCTGAGCGTCGGAATCACGACTTGCGTTGGGTGCTCGTCGTTTGCCGAACGCTGCCATCTTTGGGGGAACGCGTGCGCATCGCTGCAGCCTGTGCGATCTTGGTTGCCGGTCTCGGCATGAGTGGTTGCGCGCCCGCGGCCATGGAACTCTTGCGCAGCGATGCACCGGCAGCCTCCGAGATGCTGGCGCTCCATAATGCCAAGCGTCGCGCGCACTGTGCGCCGGACCTCGTCTGGTCGAGCGCGCTGGCGGCGGCTGCCCAGGCCTGGGCCGACCGCTGCGAGCTCGCGCACGCTCCGCGCTCGGTCAATCCCAACCAGGGAGAGAACCTGGCCAGGGGAGCGGGAAGCCTGGGCGAAGCGGCGTTCCTTTTCGGGGGCTGGTACGATGAGGTGCGCCAGTACAACTTCGGCACACCCGGCTTCCAGAAGGGCACCGGCCATTTCACCCAGATCGTGTGGCACGGTACCCGTCAGCTCGGTTGTGCCGTTGTCGATTGCGGTGGGCGAAACCTCTGGGTGTGCCGCTATGCGCCGATGGGTAACATCGTCAACCCCGGCTACTTCGAGAAGAACGTGCTGCCAACCGGATGCAAACTGTAGGTTGGATTAGCCGCGAAGCGGTGTAACCCAACGGTCAACGGCAGGGCTGGTCAGTTTATCCGCCGAATCACCATCAGCAGGTGTCTGTGTTTTGGCCATGTGACATTCTCTCAGTAAGGTCGTGATATTGGGACCTCAGTGCGCCAAGTTCCCCTGCAATGGCATCCAGTCTAAGGAGTGACGCCAAGCCGTCCAAACACGCGTGGAGAGCCAACGACGCTGCCTGCAATGTCTCGTCAATCTCTCCAGTTGGCACAACGGGACCGACGGCTATGGTGGCCCTTCCCTCGTCCGGTTCAGCTATGTAGCGATTGAGGGAGGATGCTGACACGTGGGAGGCGTCCCCTGAAAGTCCTCGGTAGATGGTCTGGTATACCTCGTGTAGCCCGCCCATCTTTGCCACTTGCTCCATGTTCAGAGCGGCCGTCTTACCTGACGACTTGAGCTCAATGAGAAAGCTATCGAGAACTGGAATCCTGGACGGATCAAGAAAATGGCGATGTGAAGGACTCGTGAGAGCCGCAACGATGTTCTTCCGATGATGCGTATCGGCGCGCACCAACTGGTCCAAGAACCCTTCGTTCGCAACAAGAGCCCTCAGGCAGAACGCTGCTTCCAGTGAGCCACGAGCCAAGCTCCGTGCCTCAACTGTCATTCCGCGTTCTGCAAGCAGAACGACTGCCTGGAAGTGGAACACCGCCCTTACGAACAGAAGAATCGAAACGAGCTCACGATTTGAGTCCTCGTCAGCGCTGGCAGCAAACAACGTTCGTTGCGCGAGACGATTAAGTCTGTCGACATGAGAAAACCAACCGCCATGATCTCTACGATTAGTGACGATCCATTGGGCGCTCTCCGGAGAGAGGTAACCCAGTTCTCGAAAGGACATGATAGCTCCCCCTCTTGCCAAGAAGGCAGGACTCATATGGGAGGCGTTGTTCCGTTGGGCAACAATCTCACTTCATCGTCGGTATCACAAACTCCGCCCCCTCCTTGACGCCCGACGGCCAGCGCGAGGTCACCGTCTTGGTCTTGGTATAGAACCGCACCGAGTCCGGCCCGTGCTGGTTCAGGTCGCCGAAGGCGGAGCGCTTCCAGCCGCCGAAGGTGTAGTAGGCGAGCGGCACCGGGATCGGCACGTTGACGCCCACCATGCCGACGTTGACCTTGGCGGCGAAGTCGCGCGCCGCGTCGCCGTCGCGGGTGAAGATGGCGACGCCGTTGCCGTACTCGTGGTCGTTGGCAAGCTTCAGGCCCTCGGCGTAGGTCTTGGCGCGCACCACCGACAGCACGGGGCCGAAGATCTCCTCCCTGTAGATGCGCATGGAGGGCTGCACCTCGTCGAACAGGCAGCCGCCCATGTAGAAGCCGTTCTCGTAGCCCTGCATCTTGAACTCGCGGCCGTCCACCCGAAGCTTGGCGCCCTCCTCGATGCCCAACGCCACGTAGTCCTTGACCTTCTTTAGGTGCGCCGCCGTCACCAGCGGGCCGAGGTCGGCGTCGGCCGACGTGGACGGGCCGATCCTGAGGCTCTCCACACGCGGGATCAGCTTCTCCACCAGCAGGTCCGCCGTCCTCTGACCGACCGGCACCGCCACCGACACCGCCATGCAGCGCTCGCCGGCCGAGCCGTAGCCGGCGCCTATCAGGGCGTCGACGGCCTGGTCCATGTCGGCATCGGGCATGACGATCATGTGGTTCTTGGCGCCGCCGAAGCACTGCACGCGCTTCCCCGTCGCGCAGCCCTGGGCATAGATGTGGGCGGCGATGGGCGTGGAGCCGACGAAGCCGATCGCCTGGATATCCGGGTGCTCCAGGATGGCGTCCACGGCCTCCTTGTCGCCGTTGACGACGTTGAGGATGCCGGCCGGCAGCCCGGCCTCCAGGAACAGCTCCGCCAGCATCAGCGGCACGCCGGGGTCGCGCTCGGACGGCTTCAGGATGAAGGCGTTGCCGCAGGCGATGGCGGGCGCGCACTTCCACAGCGGGATCATGGCCGGGAAGTTGAACGGCGTGATGCCCGCCACCACACCCAGCGGCTGGCGCATGGAATAGAGATCGATGCCGGGGCCGGCGCCCTCAGTGTACTCGCCCTTCAGGAGATGCGGGATGCCGATGGCGAACTCCACCACCTCCAGCCCGCGCTGGATATCGCCCCTGGCGTCGGGAAGCGTCTTGCCGTGCTCGCGCGCCAGGCAATCGGCGAGCTTGTCGTAGTCGCGGTGGGCGAGCTCCAGGAACCTCATGAGCACCCGCGCGCGCCGCTGCGGGTTGGTGGCGGCCCACTCCGGTTGCGCAGCCCTGGCGTTCTCCACCGCCGCGGCCACCTCGGCCCTGGAGGCCAGCGGCACGCGGGCGCGCAGCGAGCCGTCCATGGGCTGGAACACATCGCCGAAGCGGCCCGAGGTGCCCTTCACATGCTTGCCGCCGATGAAATGCGTGAGCTCTGCCGGCACGTTAGACATGGGCGCTTCCCCGAGATGAAGGGTTTTGGGTCTCGCCGCATCCTAGATCGGGTTGCGGGGGTTGGCCAAGGCTCGGTCGCGTGTCCGGGGCCCGTGAAGACGCGAGATCGTGCGCTTGAAGCAAGGACCTT
>JBAPMW010000510.1:0-2763 GCA_049278815.1 Hyphomicrobiaceae bacterium | reverse complement strand
GGGAATCCGGCCATATCCGTCCACTTGCTGGCAGGCGAGAAGGGACCGATGGTCGAGGCCTGCGCGGCAGCGAGCATACCCTGCGAGGTGTTACCGTTCCCGAGAGCGCTTCACGCGTTTGGATCGGACCATAGGCGGGCATCAGCGCGCTCGATCTTGCGCACAGTCAGGCGGCTGCTGCCATGGGCCAGAGCAGGCTTGGCATGTCTCCACTACAAGCAGGCGCTGCGTCGGCGCCTGATGCAGCTTCGCCCCGATGTCATCCACTCCAATGGAGCGAAGATGCATCTGCTCGGGGCGCTGGCCAAGCCGCGGTCTGCGCTCCTGGTCTGGCATTTGCACGACTACCTGGAGAAGCGATCGGCGCTGCGGGCGCTCCTGCGCAGCGTGGTCTCCCGCTGCTCGATGATGATTGCGGTCTCGATGAGCATCGCCACGGATGCTCGCAAGGCCCTGCCGCAGGGTCCGTCGGCAGCCGTGATCCACAATGCGGTCGACACCGATGTCTTCTCGCCACATGGACCCGCGCTCAATCTCGCCGCGCTCTCCGGACTACCGACGCCCCCGAGCGGCGCACTGCGGGTAGGATTGGTGGCTACATTCGCGCATTGGAAGGGGCACGAGATTTTCTTGCAAGCCGCTGCCTTCGCCCCGGAGAACCATAGATTTTATATTATCGGCGGGCCAATCTATGCGACCGGCGGTAGCCAGTGGAGCATCGAGGAGCTGCGCGCTCGGGCAGCTGCGCTCGGGCTCGCCGATCGCGTTGGCTTCACGGGGTTCGTCGAGGATGTGCCGGCGGCCATGCGGGGTCTCGATGTCGTCGTTCACGCCAGCACCGAGCCGGAGCCGTTCGGTCTCGTGATCCTGCAGGCGATGGCGTGCGCACGCCCGGTGATCGTGACCGCAACGGGTGGAGCCCGCGAGCTGATCGACCCCGGCGAGAATGCGTTGGCCGTCCCGGCAGGGGACAGCAGGGAGCTTGCGCGCGCGATCGAGCGCCTTGCGGCCGATCCGGCGCTCCGTCTGAGGCTGGCCGAGGCCGGGCGCGCCAACGCCGAGCGGCGCTTCTCTCTCTCGCGTCTCTCGGTCGAGGCCCTCCGCTTCTATGAGGACCTCCGGGCGCAATGCCACTGAAGGTGCTCCATGTCTCCTCGGGCAATCTCTACGGCGGGGTGGAGACGCTGCTCGTGACGCTGGCGCGCGAGCACGGCGCCTGCCCGCAGATGGAGTCGCATTTTGCGCTCTGCTTCGAGGGCCGCCTGTCGTCCGAACTGGCTGCGTTCGATAACCCTGCGACCATTTTGGGCCCGGTGCGGACGCGCGCTCCCTGGACGATTGTGGAGGCCCGGCGGAAGCTGCGCCGCGCCATCGAGGCGCTGAAGCCGGATATCGTCGTCTGTCACATGCCGTGGACCCTGGCGATCTTCGGGCGGGTTGCAACGAGACTGGGCATCCCTCTCGTCTTCTGGATGCACGATCGGGCGCACGGCACCCACTGGATCGAGCATTGGGCCGGCCGCCGGCGGCCCGATCTCGTCATCTGCAACAGCCGCTTCACAGCCGAGAGCGCGCCCCGGCTCTTTCCCAGGCACACGCCGCCACGCGAGGTTCTGTACTGCCCGGTAGTTGCCCCGGAGAGCGCCGGTACGTCGGCAGAGGAGAGGCTGGCTGTGCGCACCGAGCTCGAAACCGCTGGCGATGCCGTAGTCATCGTCCAGGTCAGCCGCATGGAGCCCTACAAGGGGCACACGTTGCTCCTGCAGGCGCTCGGCCGCCTGCAGGAGCTTTCCGGCTGGGTCTGCTGGATCGTCGGAGGTCCACAAGCTCCGCACCAGATCAGCTATCTGCGACGTCTCGAGGCCCAGGCGGCCCAGGCTGGCCTCTCCGATCGGGTGCGCTTCGTCGGCGAGAGACGCGACGTCGGGCGCCTGCTCGGCGCGGCTGACATTTTCTGCCAGCCCAATCTACGTGGCGAGCCTTTCGGCGTCGTCTTCGTCGAGGCGCTTTATCACGGCCTCCCCGTCGTGACCACGCGACTGGGCGGCGCGGTGGAGGTCATCGACGACAGCTGCGGCCACCTCGTCGAGCCGGACGCGCCCGCCGAGCTGGCGGCCGCGCTGCAGCGTCTCATCCGGGACGCAAGCCACAGGAAGGGGCTCGGAGCCGGCGGGCCCGCCCGCGCGCGCTCGATCAGCGGGCCAGGCCGCAGCCTCGCACGCCTGGCCCTGATGCTCGGGAAGGTATCGACGCAACCCGGCGCGGCGGCCCTGGAGCCACAGCCGTGACGCGGTGGCTGCTGGTGGCGGGGGACTTCGTGCTGCACGGCGGCATGGACCGGGCCAACTATGCGCTCGCCCGGTTCCTGGCGCGCGCCGGCGATCAGGTCGAGCTGGTGACACACTACGCCGATGCCGGGCTCGCTGCGCTGCCCGGCGTCGTCGTCCATCGCGTGGCGCGGCCTTTCGGCTCGCACTTCGTCGGCAGCTGGTATCTTTCGCGCGCCGGAAGGATGCGCGCCAAGTCGGCCGGCGCGCCGATCGTGGTCAACGGCGGCAATTGTGCAGTGCCCGCGGCCAACTGGATGCACTACGTGCACGCTGCCTACAGCCCCGAGCCGCCCGCCTCGCTGATGCGGCGCTGGAAGGGCCGCATCACCCGGGCCATCGACCTGCGGGCGGAGCGGAAGGCCGCGCGCCTCGCACCGGTTGTGATCTGCAACTCGGAGCGCACGCGGCGCGACGTGATCGAGCACCTGGGCGT
>JBAPMW010000509.1:0-10183 GCA_049278815.1 Hyphomicrobiaceae bacterium | reverse complement strand
CTGCGGGTCTGACCCCATGGCAAGGCGCCTTCTATCTCTGCAGACCCAAATCGACAATGAATCGGTGGCCGCCCCAGGGCTTTGAATGTGGGCGTGAACTTGAGATACCTACTACCGCGGCTTACGTCAGAGATTGACTTGCTCAATGAGATCGCGGTCTGCTCCTTGATGTACTCGCCTACTTCCTTCCGGATTGCAGCCATCCAGATGGCTCGTTCGTGCACGTGCTCGACGAAGCGACGCTTGACGTGGGTCATGGGTGAGCTCGATACGATCTCGGACTTCACAGGATACCTTTCAAAGAAGGAACGGTTGATCAGGATCGGGAGACTGTTTATTGCCGCCGGCGAAGAGGAGTTGGTTGCCGAGTTCATGGTGCGAATGAACGCGAACGGGGAGCACGGCTTTGTCAAGCCGGGAGGGTCGGAGTGGTCCACTCCGACAAGGGATGAGGCGCGCCCATTGGCATCCAGGCTCCGCCTTGCTTAAGGTGATGGCGCAACACCCAGGAGGCCCTGATGTCCAACGCCCCCCGCCGCGCCGGCCGCCACTTCCTGCAGATCCCCGGCCCCACGCCGGTGCCGGACCGCATCCTGCGCGCCATGGACATGCCGGTGATCGATCACCGGGGGCCGGAGTTCAAGCGGCTGGGTCTGCGGGTGCTCTCCGGCATCAAGACCGTCTTCAAGACCGCCAGCCCCGTGGTGATCTACCCCTCCTCCGGCACCGGCGCGTGGGAGGCGGCGCTGCTCAACACGCTGTCGCCCGGCGACAAGGTGCTGATGTACGAGACGGGGCATTTCGCCACGCTCTGGAAGCACATCGCCGACAAGTTGGGCCTTCAGCCGGAGTTCATCCCCTCCGACTGGCGCAGCGGCGCCGATGCGGCGGCGATCGGGGCGCGGCTGTCAGAGGACAAGGCCCACGCCATCAAGGCCGTGTGCGTGGTGCACAATGAGACCTCCACGGGGGCCACCTCGCGCATCGACGAGGTGCGGCGCGCCATGGATGCAGCGCGCCATCCGGCGCTGCTGATGGTGGACACGATCTCCTCGCTCGCCTCCATCGACTACCGCCACGACGAATGGGGCGTGGATGTCACCATCGGCGGCTCGCAGAAGGGGCTGATGCTGCCGCCGGGGCTCGGATTCAACGCCATCAGCGACAAAGCGCTGGCGGTCAGCAAGGCGGCGCGCCTGCCGAGGTCATACTTCGGCTGGGACGACATGCTCGGCCCCAACAAGGACGGCTTCTTCCCCTACACGCCGGCCACCAACCTGCTCTACGGCCTCGCCGAGGCCATCGACATGCTGCACGAGGAGGGTCTCGACCGCGTCTTCGCGCGCCACGACCGGCACGCCGAGGCGGTGCGCCGCGCCGTGAAGGCCTGGGGCCTGGAGATCCTGTGCCGCGACCCCAAGTATTACTCCTCCACCCTCACCGCCGTGCTGATGCCGGAGGGGCACAACGCCGACGCCTTCCGCAACGTGGCATTGGAGCACTTCGACGTATCGCTGGGCACCGGCTTAGCCAAGGTCGCCGGCAAGGTCTTCCGCATCGGCCACCTGGGCGACACCAACGATCTCACGATCCTCGCCACCCTCGCCGGCGTCGAGATGGGGCTGTCGCTGGCGGGCGTGCCCCATAAGCCTGCCGGCGTCGCCGCTGCGATGGCGTATTGCACAGAGACCGTCAAAGCGGGGCACGCCGCAACGTAGGGTGCAATCGGGCGCAGCGCGATTGCACCGATGTACGCTGTCCGCGGGGGCGGTGCAATGCCGCTTCGCCGCATTGCACCCTACGACTAGGCTACGCTTTGCGGGCCGTGCGCGGCTTCGCCTTGGCCGGCGCATCGCCGCGGATGGCGGCCTCCACGTAGGCCGGCAGCGCGAAGGCGGCGCGGTGCACGGCAGGGGTGTAGCAGCGGGGTGCAATACCGCGCTTGGTCATGCGGCGGGCGAGGGTGGCTTCCGGCACGGCCAGCAGGTCCCTGTTGTCGCTGGCCCAGTTGAGAGCGAAGGGGCCGCCGAAGTAGCAGGGCTGGGTGCACAGGAACGGCGAGGTGGCCTTGAACAGGGAGGCGAAGATCGCGCTGGTCTCGGCCAGATGCTCGGGGAGCAGGAACGGCAGGCCGTTCTGGGTGACGAGCACGCCGCCGGGCTTGAGCGCGCGCTTGCAGTCGGTGAAGAACTCGCGCGTGTGCAGGACCGCGCTGGGGCCGATCGGCTCGGAGCTGTCGACGATGATGGCGTCGAACCTCTCCTCGGTCTCGGCCACGTACTTGAGGCCGTCGGCGATGACGATGTCGGCGCGCTTGTCCTCGAAGCAGCCGTCGGCGATCTCGGGGTAGTGCTTCAAGGAGAGGTCGATGACCGCGCGGTCGATCTCGCACAGCGTCGCCTTCTCCACCGACGGGTGCTTCAAGACCTCGCGCAGCACGCCGCCGTCGCCGCCGCCCACCACCAGCACCCGCCGCGGCCGCTCCAGGGCCATCAGCGGCACGTGCGCCATCATCTCGTGATAGATGAACTCGTCGCGGGTGGTGAGCTGGCACACGCCGTCGAGCATCAGGACCGTGCCCCAGGTGGCGTTGGTGAAGATCACCAGATGCTGGTGCCTGGTCTTGACCTCGTGCAGCACGTTATCGGCGGCGAGCCGCACCCGCCAATGGGGGTGGAACGTCTCCTCGATCCAGCGCGTCACGGGCGTCGCGTCCTGCTGTTGGCGGGCGAGGCAGCGATATCGAATGCGCCGCGTCAGCGCCGGCAAGGCTGCAGGCGCGCCACGCGAGGGTGTGCGCGCCTGCTGTAACGGCGAGCCCAGGCCCAGACACGGCCCAGGTCCGGCTCAGGCCGCCTTCCTGGTCCGCTGCGTCCGTTCAGGCGCCCGATTGGGAGCCTTGGGGGCGGCCGCGATCTCCCACGTGCGCTCGTCGTGCATCGAGTCGGCACGCAGGTGCTCCTTGACGACCGTGCGCTCGGGCTTGAACGCGGCCTTCAGCACGTCGATTGTCAGGTGCGGCTTGGCTTCGCCGCACATGAAGACATCGAGCGCGGCATAGCCAACCTCCGGCCAGCTGTGAATGGAGATGTGGCTTTCGGCCAGCACCGCCACCCCAGACACGCCGCCGTTGGGCGTGAAGTGGTGCAGATGGATGTGCAGGAGGGTCGCTCCCGCCACCTCAACGCACTTCTTCAACGTGTCGCTGATGTGTCGAAGATCGTCCAGGCGCCTGGCGCCGAACAGGTCGATGATGAGGTGCGTACCTGCGCACTTAACCCCATCCCGCTCGATGAAGTAGTCTTTCCTGTCCTCAGTTTGCGCTAGCGCGCTGTGACCATGATCTTCCTTTTGGGCGGTGCTTGAACGGGTCAAGTCCATCCCCAATTGGAAGAGGGCGTCGGTGTAAGCCATGGGACCCCTCCCCAACCAGTAGATAGCCAACCCGCTGCCCCACTTGTCGAAATCCCGTCTCGGATCCGACGCGCGGGGCAAACGGAGTGCGCTCATATGAGGCCAGCGCCCCCCCTGTGCAAGAGTTTTTGGGGCGCAGCGACCAATTTTTTTGACGCGCGTGGTAGACGGTCGCAGCGGCGCCGTCGTCAGAGGAGCGGCTACTCTTTCTTGAAGAGCTTCTCCAGCAGCTCGCCGGGCTTCACCCGCTTGGCTCGATCGCCGCTGAGCAGGCCCTCGATGGCGTCCTGGACCTCGCGCGACTTGAGGTTCTTGCCGATCCGGCCAATGGCATCGGACAGCCCTTCCTGGCCCTTGACGGTGAACTCCGGCCGGTCCAGCGGGCCTTTGATGCCGATGGGAACCTGCAAGGTGCCGATGCGGACGACGGCGCCGTCGGCGGGAGTGCCGCCGTCGATCTTGGTCTGCAAGGTTGCATCGATGCGGCGGGGGCCGAGCTCGATCTGCCCCTCGCCCTTCATTTCGATATGCTTGCTGACGAGCTTCAGGTCGCCGGTCCTGGCGACACCGTCGGCGATGGCGAACGTGCCGGCGAGCGCGCTGAAGGGCGTGCGGTCCTGGCGCCGCGGCGCCAGCCGGTCCAGCCGGCCGCGCTGCAGGGCCTGCAGGATGCGCTCCACATCGAAGCCGGTGACGGTGCCGTCGGCCACGGTGAGCTTCACCTCGCCCTTGAGCGACTCGACGATCTGGCGCTCCTTGGTGCCCTGGCCGCTGAGCGCAAAGGTGAGCGCTCCGCGGCCGTCGAGCCAGGCGGCGCCCGCCGCATCCTTCAGCAGCGGCAGGAGGGAGACGTCGGTGAGCTTGAGGCGCGCCGACAGCGCCGGCGTGGCGCTCGTGGCATCGATGGTGAGCCTGCCCTGCCCCCGGCCGCCGTAGAGCGCCACGTTCTGGAGCGTCACCTCGGCGGCGCCGGCGGCGACCGCGAGCGCCAGCTTCGCCGGCCCCAGCTTCACGCCCTTGTAGGTGACGTGCGCCAGGGACAGCGTGCCTTCGGCCGATACGCCGCCCTGCACGGCGAGGCTTCCCTCGTAGACGATGTCGAGCGGTGCGCCGGCGAGCTTGATGACGACTGCGGCTTTGGGCTCCTGCGCGGCGGAGACCGCAAAGCGGAACGGCATCCCTTCCCAGGCAAAGGCACCGACTGCAAGGAGCGCCGCCTCCGGGGCATCCGTCGTCAGGTCCAGGTCGAGCGCACGGATCTCATAGCCGGCCCCCGAGCGCTCATCGCGGTAGCGCACCGTGCCGCCGG
Source organism: Hyphomicrobiaceae bacterium (assembly GCA_049278815.1). Classification (GTDB taxonomy): domain Bacteria; phylum Pseudomonadota; class Alphaproteobacteria; order Rhizobiales; family Hyphomicrobiaceae; genus AWTP1-13. The sequence goes on along the minus strand of JBAPMW010000509.1, from coordinate 5,460 downwards.
CCACCCGCAGCGTCATTGGTCGCCGCTGGCGTGGGCGGGCCGAGGCTGGCGATGGCGGCTGGGCCGAGACGGCGGGCTCGGGTGCCTTGGGGGCGGTCGACGCCGGCGGCACAGGTCGCTTCGGCCTCGGGCCGGCGTCCCAGCTGCGCCGGCCCTGCCCATCGACGACGAGATCGATGATCGGCCGGTGCAGCGTGACCCGCTCAAGCTTGGGACGGCGCGAGAGGAGCGACCAGAAGCTGATCTCCGCGTCGAGCGCCGGTACCGTCACGGTCGGGCCGCCGGCCATGCCTTCGGGCGGCAGCAGGGCGATGCCCTGGAGGGTGACGACCGGCCGGGGGAGCAGGGAGACCGACATCGGTCCGGCGACGGTTAGGGTGCGTCCCGTACGCTCGTGTACCTGCTGGATGAGACGGTTGCGCACCGGTTCGAGTGGCGGGGCCACCACCGTAAAGGTGACGGCCGCCGCAGCGAGGCAAATGAGGCCCAGCCCCAGGTAAGCAACGACGGTCAGCCAGCGCGGCCGGCCGCCGTGTGACGGGCGGCCGTGGCGATGCGCGCGATCCAGCGATCGGGCGTCACCGCGCAACGAATGGCGCGTCATGGGCCTTAAGCTCTCCCGAAATCGAGTGCAGGGCGTCAGGCTTCCTAGCCGGCGCTCTTGGCCAAATTGAGAGAGGTGAGATGGTGAGTGGTGAGATGGTGAGATTCAAGGTGTGCGAGCGGCGGCGCAAGCTTCTCCCAGTCATGGGGCAAAGCCTAAGGGCCTGGCGCACACCCGAACTCACCACTCACCATCTCACCACTCACGCGCCGCACGCGCATCTCGCCTGCGGCGGTATTGGTGCTTCACGGTACGAGCCGTGCCAGGATAGGACTGCGGGCGCAGAAACCTTGAGGGCAACGTGGCGCGAACGAAGACAAAGCCGGCCAGGACGACCGACGGAGCGCTGGTCTATCCGGTGCCCGAGCCGCCGGCTGCCGGCCAGCTTCTGGAGGTGGCGCCGGGCATCCTGTGGGCGCGGGTGCCGCTGCCGTTCCGGCTCGACCACATCAACGTCTACCTGATCGACGACGGCGACGGCTGGGCCATCCTCGACACCGGCCTCGGCAACGACGCCACGCGGGCGCTGTGGGAGGCGCTGGCGAAGGGGCCGCTCGCGGGGCGCCGCCTCACGCGTCTCATCGTCACCCACCACCACCCCGACCATATCGGCCTGGCGGGATGGCTGTGCGAGCGCTTCGAGGTGCCGCTGCTGACGAGCGAGACGAGCTACCTCTTCTGCCAGAACGTCTCGCTGAGCCCCGGTGCGCTCGACGCGAAGCCCTACCGCGACTTCTATCTGCGCCACGGCGTCGACGCGGCGATCGCCAACCGGGTCGCCACCCAGGGCCATGCCTACCTCAAGATGGTCTCGGGCCTGCCGCCCACCTTCGAGCGCCTGGTCGCGGGCGACACGCTCAGGATCGGCGGACGCAGCTTCGAGGTGCTGACCGGCAACGGCCACTCGCCCGAGCAGGTGATGCTGTATTGCCCCGCCGACAACCTCTTCCTCGCCGCCGACCAGGTGCTGGCCAAGATCACGCCCAACATCTCCGTGTGGGCGGTGAACCCCACGGGCGACCCGCTCGGCCTCTACATGCGCTCGCTGAGCGAGCTCAAGGCGCGCCTGCCCGCCGACGCGCTGGTGCTGCCCGGCCACCAGCTGCCGTTCTACGGCCTCCATATCCGCGCCGACGAGCTTGCCGCCCACCACGAGATGCGCTGCGCCCTGATCGCCGAGGCCTGCCGCGCCGCCCCGCGCTCGGCTGCCGAGCTGGTACCCGTGCTGTTCCCGCGCCAGCTCGACCCGCACCAGCTGAGCTTCGCCTTCAGCGAGACGCTGGCGCACGTGAACTTCATGCTGCGGCGGGGGGAGTTGATTTGGGCGGAGGCCGCGGGCGGCGTGGAGCGGGTGGTGACCTCGTAAAGCTGCGCAGACCCTGCCATTGCTGCAGCCCGAGCCACGGGTATAATGCCGCCCATGGACGTGAGCCTTCCATCCGACCAGCAAAAATGGCTCGAGGCCGAGGTTGCCGCCGGCCGCTTCGAGTCGATCGACGATGCGCTCGCCGCTGCGGTGGCCGAGCTGATGTCGATCGACGCTGACGATCTTGCGTGGGCCAAGCCCTACGTCGAGCAGGCGCGCGCATCGGTGGCGCGTGGCGCCGTCATATCGGGTGAGGAGTTCTTCAGGCGGCTGGAAGGCAGGCTGGATAAGCTGCGCTCGCGATGACACGGCTCGTCGTCACCGAGGACGCCGATGCCGATATCGAGGAGGTCCTTGCCTACCTGGAACGTGAGGCCGGGCCGCGAGTGGCGGAGGATTACGGCCGCAAATTCGGTGCTTGCCTTGCACGCCTTGTCGAGTTTCCGGGCATTGGGACACGCCGCCCGACCCTTGGCGCCGACACCCGGATTGGCATCGTCCGGCCTTACATCCTGATCTACGACTACGTCAGCGCGGCCGACACACTGACATTGCTCCGAATTTGTTCACGGCAAGCGCAACATCACCCGCCGCTTGATCAGCCGACGTTAGCGCGCTGCCCCCATCGACGCTGGAAAGGACCGAGTTCCCTAGGTAGGTACGCGAGCGACACCCGCGGCCCGTTTATTTGTCGCCGCCCCTGAGCTACACCTGAGCCGGAGGCGCAAGGGCCTCGGGGAACGGTGGTATGCGGTCCAGGCTCTCGCGCGTGCAACTGCGCGACCTCATGTTCATCCTGGTGCCGGCGCTCGTCGCCATCGCCGGGGCCGTCTGGCTGGCTCTGCGGTTTGCCGACCCGCCGCCGCCCTCCAGGTTCGTCATCTCGGCGGCGACGGCGGGCAGCCCCTATCATCGCCTGGCGGAGCGCTACGCGCCGGTGTTCAAGCGCAACGGGGTGACGCTGGAGGTGAGGGAATCGGCCGGCTCGTTCGCCAACCTGAAGGCCCTGGCCGACCCGGGGTCAGGCGTGAACGCGGGCTTCGTGCAGGGTGGGCTCACCTCGTCCAAGGATGCGCCGGGGCTTCTCTCCATCGGGCGGGTGGCCTACGAGCCGCTGTGGGTGTTCCACAGCATCTCCCTGACGCTGGGGCGGCTCGCCGATCTCAAGGGCAAGCGCATCCTGGTGGGCCCCGCAGGCGGCGGCACCGCCGCTCTGGCGCTGCGCCTGCTGGCGGCGAACGGGGTGACGGGGGAGACGGCGACGCTCATCCACAGCGGGCTGCCGGACTATGTCGAGAAGCTCTCCAAGGGCGAGGCCGATGCCGGGTTCCTGGTGCTGGCGGCGGAGGCGCGCACCATCCAGCGGCTGTTGCGGCAGCCGGGCGTCAAGCTCATGAGCTTCGCCAACGCCGATGCCTACACCCAGCGCTTCCCGTTCCTGACCAGGCTCTCCCTGCGCGAGGGCGTGGTGGACTTCGCGGCCAACCTGCCGCCCGCCGACACCGTGCTGCTGGCCACCACGGCCGCGGTGCTGGTGCGCGAGGATGCGCACCGCGCGCTCGTCAGCCTGCTGGCGCAGGCGGTGCAGGAGGTGCACGGCGCACCGGCCATCGACGACAAGGGCGATACGCAGCTGTTCCAGCGCGCCGGCGAGTTCCCGCTTGCCGGTGACCCGGAGTTCCCCTTCGCCGACGAGGCGCGCCGCGTCTACCGCTCCGGCCCGCCGCTGCTGCAGCGCTATGTGCCGTTCTGGGTGGCCACCACGGTGGACCGGCTGATCGTGTCGCTGGTGGTGCTGCTGCCGATCCTGATCCCGCTCGTGCGCTTCGCCCCCCAGATCTACAGCTGGCGCGTGCGCCGGCGCATCGTCTACTGGTACGGCGCGCTGAAGCAGCTGGAAGCCGCCGCCCGCAAGGCCGCGGGGCCTGATGCCAGGGCGGAGCACCTGCTGGAGCTCGACCGCATCGAGGCAGCGGTGGACGACATCCCGGTGCCGCTGGCCTTCTCCGACAAGCTCTACGAGCTGCGCCAGCACATCGAGGTGGTGCGGCGGCGGCTGACGGGGGTGGGGCACGGTGGGGTGGCGGCGGTGGCGGCGGGGTAGCGCGCGATCGGCCCCTTGCGCCCTGCGGGTCAGCGCATGTTGAACTGGCCGGCCGGGCCGGCGCTGCAGCAGGGCTGCTGGCGCAGCCTGCCGTAGGCGGCCATGAGGCGGTCGCCCAGCTCGCCCGCGTCCTTCAGGTAATCGTCGAGGAGGCGCGCGCTGCAGGCCCGCCACTCGTACACCTCATTTGGGTTCAGCTCGTGAATCGTCATGCTTTTGCTGCGCGCAAAGGCGTAGGCTTTCGCCTCGATGTCGGCCATCTTCCCACGCAGGTCCCGCTCCGCCCGTTTCGACGCTTCCAGGATCACGCCCTGGCTTTTCGGACCCAGGGACTGCCAGACCTTCTCGTTGATGATGACGATGAACTCGAGGGCGGCATGCTCGGTGCGCGTGACCGTGTCGCTCACCTTCCACAACTCGCGGCCATCGACGCCGGTGATGCCGGTCATGACGAAATCGACGGTGCCGTCCTGGAGCGCCTGCTTCTGCTTGGAGGCCGAGATCAGCAAAGGCACGCCGCCGCAGTATTTCGTGAAGGTCATCATGTTGTCGCCGAACACGCGGACCTTGTGCCCGTGGATGTCCTGCGGCTGCCGGGCGTCCCGCGCCTTGGAGAAGAGCACGCTGGAGCCGTACGACTGCCACCAGAGCACGCGCACCCCCGTGGCCTTGAGGACAGCCCTGTCCAGCAGCTGCCGCATCTTGCTCTCGGGCGCCACGGCGGCGCGAACGAGCGCTTCGAAGTTGAAGAGGAAAGGCTGCTCGAAGATGCCGATCGCCGGCACCTTGCGGGTGAACTGCTGGTAGGTGACCGTGGCCATCTCGATGGCACCCGAGGCGACGGCATCGACAGCTTCGTTGTCCTTGTAGAGCCGGGACTTGTCGAAGATCTCGACCGCAATGGCGCCTTCGCTGCGCCGCTCCACCTCCGTCTTGAACTGCGTCAGGTTCACGCCGAGATGGTTCGTGATCGGAAGCTGGAGCGTGATCCTGAGCTTGATCTGCTCGGCTCCGGCATGGATCGGCCCCAACAGCAGAAGGCCGAGAAAGATCAAGAATGGCCTGCGCATCCCGCAACTCCCCACAAAAAGGCCAATGGAAACAGCAGCGTGACAGCCAGATGCACGGAACGTCAAGCTCGTCCTCAAGGCTCGGGGCCTTCGCGCTTGCTCACGGAACGGATGGTAGGCGGGCCCCTCCGCGGCTGCCGCGTGGGCACGAACGTCCGGGCCGTTTTGAGGTGCATGGGTCTATTGCCGCTTCGGCAGTTACAGGCCCAAGCGGCGCCGGATGACGTTGGTGGATGGGACAACCGTACGCTGACGCCAAGTCAGATCAGCATGCAGTCCCAAGTGCCCGCGCGATGCAAGTGAAGTGGAAGATGCT
>JBAPMW010000508.1:0-9217 GCA_049278815.1 Hyphomicrobiaceae bacterium | reverse complement strand
CGGCCTGCTGCATGCGCAGCAAAACGAGAAACAGAACGCCGAGCACCGCACCCAGAATGGCAATGATATGCATGCGTCCCCCCTCGTCAGAAAGGCCTCGACGCCTCCCAATCCGTCCCAGAGATGGGGGCGCCCGTCCCGTCAGCTATCCAACGATCTCTTCTGGGCGAAAATTGAGCGCGATCTCGATTGCCGCATTCTCCGCGCTGTCGGAGCCGTGCACCGAGTTGCGCTCGATGGTCTCCGCGTGCTCCTTGCGGATGGTGCCGGGCGCGGCCTTGGCCGGGTCGGTGGCGCCCATCACGTCGCGGTAGGCCTTGACGGCGTTCTCGCCCTCCAGCACCTGCACCACGATGGGCCCTGAGGTCATGAACGCCACGAGGTCGCCGTAGAAGGGGCGGGCCTTGTGCACCTCGTAGAACTTCTCCGCCTGCGCTTTCGTCCAGCGCACGCGCTTCTGCGCAACGATGCGCAGGCCGGCGCGCTCGATCAGGGCGTTGATGGCACCGGTCAGGTTGCGCTCGGTTGCGTCCGGCTTGATGATCGACAAGGTGCGCTCAATGGCCATCCGGCTCTCCGTTGGGCTCGCTTGGGTCTTGCTCTGCTCTTTGGCCCGCCTTATAGCGCTGCGCCGCGGCTTTCCACAACCGTCGGCACGCGTCCCGGCAGGCCCAGGCGCCGCGAGGCATTGGCGCACCTGTTGCCCTTCCCTGGCCGCAAATTGGCGGCTAGGTCATTCGTCTTCCTGGACGATCGAAGTCCATAGAGGCTAGACTCCGCAAGCCCGCGGCGTTGAGCCGCCGCAGCCCGTGAATTTCCATAGCTCTGGACACCGAAAGCCGCTACCGGTGACACGCCAGTGATGCAAACGTCAGGGCCAACCTCGAACGCGCAGTGGTACCTCGCCCGCGACGGCGAGCAGTTCGGGCCGATCTCCGACGCCGAGATGGCGAAATTCGTCGAGCTGGGGCACCTGAAGCCGACCGACCTGTTGTGGCGCGAAGGCTTTCCCGACTGGCGGCCCGCGATGGTGGTGTTCCCGCCGCGTGCCAGACCCATGCCGGGACCCGTGCCCGGTGGCCCGGGACTGACCCACGGCGACGCGCGTCAGCAGGCGGGGCGCCCGCGCATGATGGCAGAGCCTCTCGGCGCTCCGGCGCCGGCGGATCGGGCCGGGTACGCCGGCTACGAGGAGGAGGGCCGGCGCCGGCCGGGCGTCCTCGCGCGTATGGCCAAGCTCCTGCTGCTTGTCGCGGTCCTGGCGGCAGCCGCGGGCGCGGCGTATGTCTATCGCGGGGAGCTGAGGGCCCTCGTCGTCTCCTTCACCGAGCTCTCCGGTCCGGCCGCCATCGCCGACCACAGGAGCCTGGAGCTGCCGCCGCTTGCAGGCTTCCGCGCGGGCAACGCCGAGGCGGTGGATGCGGCCCTGCAATCCACCGCGCTCTGGAAGGTGATCAAGCGCGAGTTCCCCGACTGGTACAACGAGCGCATCGCCGAGGCGGTCCAGATGGCGCAGGAGAGCAAGGACGAGGCGGTCATCGGCCAGTTCATCGGACGCAAGCTGGCGGAGTTGCGACGGCAGCAGGCGGCAACCGGGCTGTCCGCGACAGCGGAAAGGCTCAGGACGGTGGCGGTCGCCTACTCCGACAATCTCAAACGCTTGCTTGGCCACAACCCCGAGGCGTGCAGCGGCTTCATCCGGCAGGGCGAGGCCGACCCGCTGATCGCGGCCCTGCTGCAGCAGGGCACCGCGCACACGGCGCCTCTGCAGGCGTACCTGACCGCGGTCTTCGAGGCCATCGCCGAGGGCCGCCAGCTGCCCCGCGTGCACCCGCGGCCGACGCCGGAGCATCAGCAGCTGCTCCAGGACGAGCTCACCAAGCGCGGTTGGACGGCGGATGACTTCAAGCTGTTGTCCGGCAACCTGGCGCAGGCGTCCCCGGACAAGGTGTGCCAGCTGGTGGGCGACTTTTTTGCGGCCCAGCTTGCGCTTTCCGACCCGGAGGCGCAAACACGCATGCTGATAAACTCGCTGCGGCCTGTCTTTTTTGCGGGATGATGATAAGAAATCAGAAGTCAGAAATCAGAAATTAGCGCTGATTTCTGATTTCTGATTTCCGATCTCCACACGATTTCCCCAACGACTTGGGCTGCGGCACCCGCCGGCACGTGCGCCCGCAGCCGCCGGCGACTATATCTGATCCAAGGGAGCCGGCTTGAGCGGGGACGCTGTTAGGGCGCGCGCGATCGCCGAACGGCGCAAGCCGGTTCCCCTGTATAGGCAGTAGGCAATAGGCAATAGGCAATAGCAGGGAGTGCCGGCGGCTTGGTCCTGCCTTCGTGCGAATGGGGCTGAAGCCTATTGCCTTTTCTCCTTGCCCATCGCCACAGCGGCGGGCACCATGCCGGCCATCGTGCGGCAATCCAAGGCGCGAGGAGAAACGACCGATGATGCAGCTTCTGTCTCATCCCCTCTCGCCCTATGGGCGCAAGGTCAGGATCGCCATGGCCATGAAGGGCGTGGCGGACCGGATCGAGGTGCGCCAGGTCGACACCAACCCGCTCGACAACCCCGAGATCGCCAGGGCCAACCCGCTGGGCAAGATCCCGGCGCTGGTGGTCGAGGGCGACACGGCCATCTTCGACAGCCGCGTCGTCTGCGAGTACCTGGACAGCCTGGCGCCGGCGCCGGTGCTGTTCCCCAAGAGCGGCGTGGAGCGCGTGCGCACGCTGACGCTGGCCGCGCTTGCCGACGGCATCCTGGATGCAGCGCTGCTGCTGGTCTACGAGAAGCGCTTCCGGCCCGAGGACAAGTGGCACCCGCCCTGGCAGGCCCGCCAGCAGCTCAAGATCGACCGCGCCGTCGGTGTCCTGGAGCGGCAGCCGCCGGCGTGGAGGGACACTCCGGACTACGGTCACCTCACGCTCGCCTGCGCGCTGGGCTACCTCGACTTCCGCCACGAAGGCAAATGGCGCCCGGGCCACCCCGGCCTGGTGGCTTGGCTCGATGTCTTCGCCGGGGCCGTGCCGGCGTTCGAGGAGACAAGGCCGAAGCAGCCGAAGTAGGGGTCAGACCCAGCGGGGCCGGACTCCAGGCAATAGGCAGTTGTCGGAGCGCCTGCGGCAAGGTCGGCTAACCCCGACGCCGGCTGTCCGGAGGATGGCGGCTACCTCACACTTCCGACCGCTTCTCCAAGAAGCTTTACAACTCCTCTGAGCGACTTAGGTGCTTCAGCTTGCGCATCCTCGCGCGTGTCGGGCGAGGCCTAGATCGGCGAGCCGCACCGCGAGGGAGGGCGCCGGCGTTGGGACAAGCGTTTGCATCGCCAGGACTTCACGTAGCGCCGGAGCGTGCGAGGCTGCCGATCGCCAAGGTTGCTGGCCCTGGACTGGTCGTGCCCGTGAAATGGGCTGGGTAACTAAATCGCCAAGTGAACGCTTGTAGGCCGAGGGCGCCCTTCACCGAAGAAAAGAGCCGTATACTTCTCTAGCGCCTTGAGGCGGTCCGCGGTTCGCCTCTCCTCAAGGGTCGACCCCGTCATGCCCGCAAGCGTGCGTGCATCGGCCTCGCTGACGCGGAGGCTCAGATAGCTCCCGACGGCCGCGAAGAGGGATGAATCGAAGTCTCTCGCCTCCTGCGAGGCCAGGGCCAGAGCAAGGCCGTACTTCCGGCATTCCTTGCCGAGTTGCGGAATGAGCTTAAGACGTGCGGCCCGGTGCGCCTCATCGAAAATGACCGCGTGCGTCAGTCTCGGCTGCACTCCGCGCCGGAACATATCCTTGTAGAGGCTGTACAGGACAAACGACGCGAAGGCATTCTGGAGCATACCGTTGGTGCTGCCGTGAATGCGCACGACGGTGGGCCGCGCCTCGTCCAGCAGGCTTGCCCCGTCGCCTGGATTGTCGAAGAAGCCGTAATCGGCAAGCTCCCGCAACCGGGCGAGCAAGCCCGGATTCGGCTTGGGCTTGCTGGTCAGAATATTGAGGAACGCGCCGAACTGGGGGATAGGGCGTTGGACCGGTCCGGTCGCGCGGTCCCCCCATCCCAAATCGGTGTAGCTCTGCTTGATAGCCTGCCGCAGCTCCTCCAGCTGCAGATCGCCCAGATCCGGAAAGATCGAGGCGAAGATGTCCCGTAGCGTGCCGGCAACGTCGACATAGGCGGTTGGTTGCGGCGCATCGACCCGCAATGGGTTGAACCCCAGACCGTCGTAGTCGACGAATTTCAAATCGCCCAGGCTCTGGTCCAGCTTGGCGTCGATGTCGTCGTGATAGGAGAAGACGATCGGTGCAACGCCGGCATCGGCAAGCTGGCGGCAGATGTTGATCAGGCACGTGGTCTTGCCCATGCCCGGCAGCCCGACAATCATGAGATGCGGATTGGCGCGGATCGAGACGCGCCAGGAGACCTCATCGTTTCCGCCGGCGGCGGCGCCGAGCACGATGTCTACCGGTCCGTCGATCGTTGCCGCGCTCTCCGGGGCCGGCCGCCCGTCTTGGCGCGGCTCCGATCCATCGATGGACGACGGAGGACCGCTCTCCGGCAATGCGACCTCAGATGCCCTCTGCGCTTTCGCGCTCTCCTGCTGAGGCTCCGGAGGCGTTGCGCCGAGTGCGATCTCGTATATCTCCGGTGTGGGCGGAGGAGCATCCGCGGCGGCGGCGCGCTGCTCAGGCAAGAGCGAGGGGCCGAACAACCACAGCCGCGCCCCTTCGCCGCCCGCGACATAGAGAGGCTCCGGACGACCGGCGCGATGCTCGGGGCAAAAGACGTAGCCGATGTCGGGCTGATCGATCTCCGCCGGGCGATATGCCTCCTTGAGAACAAGCTGGTCGATCTCACGCCGCTGCCGTTCGTGCGCCTGCGGGGCCAAGCGATGTCGTGCGGCCCGGTCGGCATAGAACCACAGGATGCGCGCCAGCTGCGAGCGGCGCAGGGAGCGCTCGATCGGCTTGAGGCCATCGGCGAAGAAATACCCGTGCCAACGACGGCGCAGATCGCCGGTTTGCCGAAGAATACCGGACAGGAGCTCGGGTTGGCGTGCGGTCTTCAAATGCAATCGGTGCTTGACCTCGACAAAGCGAAGCTCGAGCGGACCTCTCGCACCCGCGCGCACGTGGATGAAGTCCGCCCGGCGACTGCCATCGCTGCCGCCAGCCTCCTCAGGGTTGCCCCCCACCGCAGGCACCTCTGCGATCTCGTCGGCGGGGACGAGGAAACCCTGCTGCAAGTCGAGCCACGCACCTGAAGGCTCCTCAGGCTGGGTGCAATGCGCTTGCATGAGCGCCAGCGCAATCATCTCCCCTGTCCGCCCGTGGGGATTGGCGAGACGAATGGCCAGGCGTCCGCTCAGCGCCTTCAGTTGCGTGAGGAGGAAGCGGCTATTCCGCTCGCTGCTGCTAAGGCCCATGTCGCCGAGCGCCTCGTCGACGAGCGCGCGCACCTCATCAAGATTGCTGGTGGAGGTCACCAGCTGCAGGGCGCCGAGATTGCTCCGCTCTGGCACCGCGTCGATCACAAAGCGCTCGTACACGGCCGGCAGTCGCCGGGGAGCGTCGAAGTATTCAAGGCAGGCGTTACGGTCGATGGTCACGACCCAGTCGCTGCGGTCATGAAGCCGGTCGATCCATCTTTGGCTCGTGGACGGGAGCCTGGTCACGAGCACTGGCCAGTCGGACGGGCTGCCCCTAAGGAAGACCGCTGTTGCGCGCGCAACCGCCGTGTCCAGGCGCAACAAGCGGTCGGTTGCGGTACGATTGTCGGGTGCCTTTTCGCGTTCGAGCTGCGGCGGCGCAAAGACGGTCCACTCCGGCTCGCCAGCGACATCGACGCGCCGCTCCATGATCTTGGCAAGACCGAAAGCGTGCAGCGGGCGCGCTTCGCGCACCAAGTCATCGCTCGGCCGGGCTTCAAGCCGAGCCTCGAACATGTCGAAAGCCAGCGAGAGGTGGGCCGGCCGTGGCCTGGCTTGCTCGCTCCCTGGCTCGTCTTGGTCTCTCCGCGGTTCCTCGCGGCGTGCCCAACGCAGGCGCGGAACTATGATCTCACCCGGCCGGCCGGCCGTCTCCGTCATCCAGCGATCGCGCGCATCCAAGACGACGCCGCCGGATCTGCGCCGCCGGCCGACATCAGTCAGGAAGCCACCGGACGCCGAGGTCGAGTCGGAAGGGTGATACAGATCGAGCGTGAAGCAGAGATTGGGCTCGCGCTCCCCGTCGAGCGTCATGGCGACGGCGTGCAGCCCGAGCGTATCGGCGAACACGAAGCCAGAGCCCCGCTGAACACCTGGAAGGGCGGCAGGGAAATGCGAGGAGTCGAGCGCGCTCATGCTCTTCTCGACCGCCTTGGTGAGAAGGCCCTGCTGTAGCGCGCGTGCGCTGCGAGCTGGTCGTACGCACTGTGCCAGGCGAACCTGAGCGGGTGCAGAGGCGTCACGATCAGCCCAAGCGTCCGGCCGGAGACCGACTGGACCTCCACGGTGCCGTGCAGGGCGATCTCGTGCGTGCACCCCTCGAAGGCGGAGATCCAGGCGTTGATATAGGAATTGGCGGCGGCCCACTTGGCGCCATGGACGCGGGCCAGAAGCCCCAGCGGCCCCATGTCGGCGGCGAGCTTGCGCGACGCCTCGGCCAGACGCTCCCAGATGCCCGCCTCGCACGCGCGCTCCAAAGGCTGAAACTCGGGCTGACCGACCGGCGAGCCGTCGGCGCGCACACGGGCGATCCAACGGCCGATGGCACCGTTGTTCTTCTGCCAGCTCTCCTCGATGTCCCGGATCAGCGCAGGACGCTGGACGCGAACGCTGCGCCCACCTTCGAGCCGCCAGCTGATAAAGCCTTTCTTGTCCTCCGACGCGCGTGGCGGCAGATGGCCGTCCTTGATGGCCTCGTCGAATCAAAACTTGAACCCATCGATTGCGTCGAGGAAGACGCTGGCAGCGTCCGGTACGGCTTCAAGCATATGGAAGTTCATAGGCCGGGGACAATCCGCCACGAGCAAACCTTTAATCTCTGGGGCGGCGTCTAACTTCAACGCTTTGGCGAGCGCCGCGCTGTGCGAGCGCATAAATTCAACGCGCCGTATGTGCCGCAGGAGCTTGTCCGGCTTCTCCCTCCCCTTCGAGTCCCGCAGCATGCGACCACGGAAATCCGAGAGCCTTGCGGCCACCTCGACTTCGGTACGGCAAAGGCGCATGTCCTTGGCCTCGATCACCCACGCCCGTTTCTTGTCCTTGGTAAGGGCAAAGACATCTATATTGCCCAGCTCATCGCTAACCTTCAGGTTCAGAAGTTTGGAGAGCCTGCACCCGCTCTCAGCATCCAGGCCGAGCTCTCTCAGCCTCTGAGCGACTTCCTCCTCGAACTCGTGCCCCACCGCATCGCCCCTTGCTCCCGCGTAGCGTCTCGCTTCTACCGACTCCCAGAAAGTGTTGTTCAGGTCGCCCCTGTGGAGGCCGGCGATGCAATACATGATGGAGTCCGCGACGAGCCCTGGCGCCACAACAACGGCCGGATCGTCTGCATCGTCGATTGCCAGCAGCGGACGGTTAATGAGCGAGAAACGCCGATCAAACCGGCTGAGGTCAATCTCGGCTTCCGAAGCTCCTCGTTCCACGACGGCCGGGATCTCAGCGTCAATCTCTTCAGGAGAGCCTTAGCTTCCACTTTAGGATAGGCAGCATTGGCCTTGAGCGCCTCCAGAAGCTCGGAGTGACGGGCAACGAAAACCTCCTGCCCCTTGCTCTCCGCAAGCTGGGGCATCGCAAACTGAAAATCGACATACCCTTTCGCCGATATTGCGTACTCCGCTTCCACTGCGGCGCGCAGACCCTCCTCCCAGGCGAGCTTCTCGGGCGGCTGTTCCTCACTCCGGGTTTTCTTCGCGCCGTACTCCCGGTGCGCCCGGTTCAGCAGACGGGAGTGCAGCCAGTTTGCGCCCGGCTCCAGGAGCTTTGAGAAAATCTCGCGCTCGCTGAGAACATCCCCGCCTGGACTGACGCGCAGCGACGGAGCAATAAGCCCGCCTCGTATTGCCGCAAAGAGCTGGCCGTTGCCGAACAGGAGCAGCGCCTTCGCGTACAACTCATCGAGTTCGACGCGCGTCGGTATGAGACCGCCCTCCGCCGGGGACTCACAGGCCGCTATCTCGCAGATCGACTTGGCAGCCCGAATAACGGCGTTGATCTCGTTGTGCCGCTTAAAGGCCGCCGTGTCGGCCGCCTTCCCGCGAATGGCCCGTTGCGCGCGAATAGTGCTCCGCCAGCGGTACGCCTCGTAGCCCGCCGCGTGATAAGAACGGGCCGCCGCTGTAACAAGCAATCTTCGGTCAAACCGGCGAATATCAGCGATGACCGCTTCCAACATGGTGTCACGATGCGCCTTTAAGAACTCCCTGCATTCGGCCTCGCCTTCGATTTTCCCGCCCAGCGCCCGGTCGCGGAACGTCCACACTGACCCGCATTTGACAAGGGAATGCGCGGAAAACGAGATCGACTTGAATGGGGCAATCAGGCCGTGCCCCGCCGACGGCGGTGGCGAGCGATGCCGATGGGCCCATTCTGTCGCTTGCCTACGCCCAAGGCGCGAGCATCAGCCGGCTCAACAAAGGTCTCAGGCGCCGCAAGGAGAAGAGCCTCTACGGTTTCATCATCGACCCGGCTACGGGGCGCTGGACCGGAAGTAAGAACGAAGGCGACGATGACGATCCAACCAAGCTCGGACAAGAGCGCGTGGTGCCGATCATCCAAGACAACAAGAACGCGCTACTGCTACGGATACCCGACACCGCCTTGCCCGAGACAGCTCTTGCAACCCTGCAGCATGCACTTGCGCGCGGCCTAGAGGTGGTCTTTCAGCTGGAAGAGGGAGAGATCTCGACCGAGCCCGTTCCCGCGCGTGACCAGCGCCGCGCCATCCTTCTCTATGAGGCGACGGAGGGGGGCTGGCGTTCTTGGGCGGCTCACGAGCGATGTGACAGCTCTTGCACGCGTCGCGCGCAAGGCGCTGGAGCTCATGCACTTCGACAATATCGACGCTGCAGTCGCTGCTGCCGATCCGGAAAAGCTGGCGACACAGGACGATACGCGTTGCGTCGCGGGGTGCTACCGCTGCTTGCTCTCCTACTACAATCAGCCCGATCACGAGCTGATCGAACGCATGGATGCACAAGTCAGCTCCGTGCTCCTGCGCCTCTCGCGCAGCACTATCACCGTGGAGC
>JBAPMW010000507.1:0-10011 GCA_049278815.1 Hyphomicrobiaceae bacterium | reverse complement strand
CCAGCAACAGCACGAACATGAAAGCGCGCGCGAATCTGTCCATGGCAATCCCCCGTTTGCGCCCTATCCCCCGTTTGCGCCCTAGGTGAGCCGAGAAGGGCCGAGGCATGAGTATCCTGTGAATTGGGCCGAATCCGGGCATCGTGGGGAGAGGAGGTCCGACCCCTCGCGCTAAGCTTCGCGCACATGCTGCGGGGGTCGACCTACGCGAGGTCAATCCCCCTCGTGGCGGGCCCGCTCCAGGGCCAAGAGGTGGTGCACCGCGTTGGCCTGGTCGAACAGTGCCCGGGCGACATGGGCCACCAGCACAACGCCGCACCCCAGGATGACGCCGCCGGCAGCGCCGCCGGCAAGGGGCAGCATCTCGGCGGGCGACAGGCCCTCCACCTCGGCGCGCAGGAGCAGAAAGGCCGGCAGCGCCCCCGTGCCCGCCACGGCCAGGAGCCAGCCGATCGCGCAGAAGAGCGCCGTCAGGATACGGCCGGTACGATAGGGATCACGGCGTTGCTCCGGGCGGCGCCGCCCACTGCGGATCCGTTGGGCGCCTCGCATCGGCGCCGGCTGCGGCTGCGGCGTGGCGATCCGCGGCAGCGACTGGGCGGCGCCGATGCGCCCGAGCGCGTTGTGCGCCTCGGCCGCTTCCACGGCCTCGGCGAAGTATTCGGTCAGATAGCGGTAGAACTGGACCGCCAGATCGGCCCTGCCCTGCGCTTCCGCGCGGCGGCCGGCGTCGATCAGCTGGGCGGGCGTGAGTTGCGGCGCAGCGTGAGTCAACATGGGCAAGCGACCCCTTGAAGCACATAAACGACGTCGAAGGACTATAGCGGCGCGCTCCGGCGACGTCCAATAAATTTGCACAAGAGCAAATCTAATGTAGGACTATCAATGCTTAGATATGAGATAGTGGATGCGGCGCCCCCACCGCTCGCCGCAACGATCGAGGTCGGCAGCCGTATCCACGTCGCGCAGGGTCGGCATCAGGGCGACGGAATGGCCCCGCAGGTTGGCGAGCGTATCGCCGAGCGCATGCGGGCCCGACCAGCGCACCCTGGCGAAGGCCCGCAGGACGCGCGGTCGCCGCCGCATCCCTATGAGCCAGTAGCCGCCATCCTCCGCCGGGCCGAGGACGGCGTCGTGGCGGCCGAGCAGGGCAAACGCTGCCGCAATGTGCCCGCGCGCAACATCGGGGATGTCGGTGCCGACGATGACCACGGGGCCGGGAGGCCCGCGGCCGAGAAGCCGCTGCATGCGCTGACCGAGATCGCCGCCACCCTGCGGCATCAGCGGCACGCCGCGCGGCCACGCCCTGCTGAGCGTGGCACTGTCCGGCACGACGGCGAGGACGGTGGACCAGCGCGCGTCCGTCCCCACGCGCTGCACCAGGGCGGCCACCCTGTGGCGGGCGAAGCGGACGGCCGTCGCAAGCCCCGCCTCGCGGGCAAGCCGGGTCTTGACCCGGCCCGCCACCGGCGCCTTGGCCATGATGATCAACCGGCAACGAAAAGGCGCCGCCCGCGAGCGCGGCGCCTTCGGATCGGCGGACTGCCGGCGCGGCAGAGACTGACACTGCCGCGCCGGGAGCATCTGTCAGGCCTTGACCGGCACCAGCGCGTAGCCGTTGCCGTCCCGCTCGACGGTGCCGGCGCCCGGCATGCCCCAGTGGTAGCCCGTTGTCACGAGCTTGTCGGCGACGATCCGGTCGAAGACCTTGCGCCGGTTCGCCGCGGCCAGGTTGGGATCGATGTCGAACACCAGGTGCCAGTCCGGGTTCGTCATATTGAGGGCGCGGATGTTGGTTACATCGCCAGCCACCATCACCTGCTGGCCGCCCGCAGACACGAGGAAGCTCGTGTGGCCCGGCGTATGGCCGGGGGTGACGACAGCACGCACTCCCGGCACGACCTCCACCTCGCCCTCGAACTGCACGATGTTCTTCCAGCCCGGGAACACCGTCTGGATGCGCTTGGCGGGGCCTGCCGTGGTCGTCGGCGCGGTCCAGAACTTGTACTCGTTCGCCGGCACGTGGATCTGGGCGTTGGGGAAGACCGGCGCGTTCGTATCCTTGGCCATCAGCCCACTGATGTGGTCGGCATGGAAATGGGTCATGACGATGGTGTCGACCTTCGCGGGGTCGATGCCGGCTGCCTGCCAGAGGTTGCTCTTGGTAATGTTGCCGGCGGTGGGTGCCAGCTGCGCGCCGGTGCCGGAATCGAACAGCACAAGCCTGCCGCCAATCCTGACCGCCGTCACGGTGAAGGTGACGGGCACGTGCGCGTCGGAGAGTCCGCCAGCCCTGAGCGCGGCCTTCACGTCCTCGAGCGATGCGTTCCTGACGAAGCCGGGATCGTGCGCCTTCTGCCAGACGCCGTCGTACATCTGGATGACCTCGATGTCGCCGACCTTGAACTTCACCACCTCCGGGCCGGTGGCCTGCTGCGCGAACGCCCTGCCCACGAACTCCAGTGGTCCGTCGAGGCCGAACACGGCGCCGGCGGTTGCCGCGGAGATCACAAATCCACGACGTGAGATGCTCTGCATTGCCACTCCTCCTGAGGCTGCTGCGATCCGATGCTGACGGCATCGCACCGATGAACGACGCCGCCAAGACGCCGGTCCTTGGCTCACGGACAAGTGATATCGCACCCGCAGGACGCGGCTAGCACACGATGCTCCGGTCCCACCGCTCCCGGGGCAAACCATCCGCCCGTCCCAGGGCACAGCGGTGCGGCTCTCCCGGCGGAATAAGCTTATGCAAACTGCATATTTTGACCCGGAGAAGAGCCTCGTCACCATCCCCCGCTGGTCTGGCCCGTGCGCTGCGGCGCGAGGGCCTTGAGAGGAGGAGGACGGCGATGGCAGTGACCGGTGCAGCAGCAGACACAGGCAGTCCCGCGCAGGTGGACCGCACCCCGGGGAGAGGCGTTCTGAGCGAGGATTGGGTCGCCGTGCTGATCGGCGCGGCCGTCATCGCCATCGTCCTCGGGCTCTTCAACTGGAGGGTGGTGGACCTGCGCCAGCTTGTGCCTGCCGGGTCCGCGCACTACCGCTGGACCGCAGACGCGCAAATCGCCTCGTGGACACCGGGCTGGGTCCAGGCGCTCAATTCCATCGGCACGGACGCCCAGGCCAGGAACGAGACGAGGATCGTCGAATTGACCACGGGCCTCAAGGACGCCCTGGCCAGCGGCGACCGCAAGGCGATCGACGGCGCGGCCAAAAAGCTCCAGGACTCGGGTAGGAACACCGTGCCAAGCGCACTCGGAAAGGAGATTGGCGGCCACGCCCGTGCGACTGCGGACGCGCGGGTCTTCACGTGGGCGACCCTGCAAAAAGTGCTCTACGTGGGCATCGCCCTCGCCGCTATCTCTGCGATCGGCATTGCGCTGATCGGGCAGCGTGTGGTGCCGTTCCTGATCGCGTTCCCGGCGGTCTTCGTTCTGGCCTGGCTCGCGCGCGTGCTTGCCGGCAACGGGTTGTTCGTCAATTGGGGCATCGAGTACGTCATCTTCGGCCTGTCTCTCGGTCTCATCATCAGCAACACGATCGGTGTGCCGCAATGGCTGCAGCCCGCTGTGCAGACGGAGTTCTTCATCAAGACCGGCCTCGTCGTCCTGGGCGCCGGCCTCCTGTTCCATCAGGTGCTCCAGGCCGGCGCGCTCGGCATCATCCAGGCCGTGGGGGTGGTGTTCGTCGTCTGGTATTTCTGCCTTTGGCTGTGCCGGAAGCTGCGCGTCGACGACGAGTTCGGCGCCATGCTCGCCACCGCCGTGTCGATCTGCGGCGTCTCGGCGGCCATCGCCGCGTGCGGCGCGATCCAGGGCGACAAGAAGAAGCTCTCCTACGTCACCTCGCTGGTTCTCATCGTGGCCGTGCCCATGATGATCGTCATGCCGTGGATCGTGAAGTCCACCGGCATTGACCCCCTGGTGGGCGGCGCCTGGCTCGGCGGCACCCTCGATACCACCGCCTCCGTGGCTGCGGCCGGGGCGCTCGTGAGCGACGCCGCCATGAAGACCGGCGTGATCGTCAAGTTCTCGCAGAACGCGCTGGTCGGCGTCGCGGCCTTCCTGATCGCGATCTGGTGGGCCCTCCGCCCCGGCGCCTCCAGCGAGCGGCCGAGCGCCCGCGTGATCTGGCAGCGGTTCCCGAAGTTCGTGCTGGGCTTCGTCGCCGCCTCTGTGGTGTTCTCGTTCTTGCTGCCGAGCGCCCTCGTCGGCGGCACGAGCCCCGTGCTGGGCGACATCCGCTTGTGGTGGTTCGCCCTGGCGTTCGTGAGCATCGGGCTTGAGACGCGCCTGGTCCAGCTCGCAGCCACGGACCAGGGCCGCCCGGCGCTCGCCTTCCTCGGTGCCCAGTCCTTCAACATCGTCTGGACGCTGCTGCTCGCCTTCCTGGTGTTCGGCGGCATCATCTTTGCCCAGCCGGACATCAGATAGGAGCGCCGGGACAGCGCACAGTTTGCCCCGGAGGCGAGGCGCAAGCCGAGCCTTCGGGGGACTGCGGGGAGCATCGCTCGCGCCGCCTATCGAGAGCTGCCGTATATCCTGTTGATGGCGTCGGGCGGCACACCCAGGAAGAACAGAAGCAGGCAGGAGAGGTTGCGCAGCGACCGGCGCAGGTAGCCGTCGCGGCGGTAGCGCAGCGCGCTTGTCACGGCGCGCGTACGCAGGAGCGCAATGCGGCGGCGGCCGAGGCGGCGGGCGATATCGACGTCCTCCATCAGCGCGATGGGCGCGAAGCCGCCGACCTCGGCATAGAGCGACCGAGGGATCAACAGCCCCTGGTCGCCGTACGGCAGCCGCAGCAGAGCGCAGCGCACCGCCACCAGCCGCTCCAGCAGGCGCGGCCTGAAGCCCGCATCGTCCAGCGCAAGGCGGAACGCGGCGGCGGCCGGCGGCCGCTTGCCGCGGTCCACCGCTTCCATGAAGCCCGCAGCCTCGCGCTCCCAGCCGGGCTCCAGCTCGGTATCGCCATGCAGGAACAGCAGCCAGGGAAAGCGGGCCCGGTCCGCCCCGGTCCGCAGCTGCGGCCCGCGTCCGCCGCTGCACGCGATGAGGCTGGCGCCGGCCTCCTCGGCGATCTCGGCCGTACGGTCGGTCGATCCGCCGTCTGCCACGATGACCTCGGTGATCAGGCCGTCCACTGCCGCCGGCACAAGCGCGGCCAGCGTCGGCGCCAACGTAGCTTCCGCGTTCAGGGTGGGGACAATGACGGAGATCATGGGCTCCTGGCGCGGCACAAGATGGCGCGATGGCAACGCCCAGGGCTCCTGTTGTCAAGGGCGCGATGTCGCTTCGCCACCGCCCAAGCACATGAAGCCCCCGCCAGCCGGGCCGAAACCGCCGGGACGTACCTGGTGGCGACGGGGTTCCGGGGAGTGGAGGGGATGGCGCGGACATCAGCAGTCCTGGGCCTGACTGCCCGCACCTCTCCTGCTTGCCGCAGAAAGAACAACACTAGAAACATACTCCTTCTTGGAACGGAGCGTCGCGGGCAAAGCAGCGCTCTCTTGAACTATAGAGCACTGCTCTATATGTTGGCGGGAGACGCGGGCCGTGCGGGTCTTCAAGACGAAGGAGTTCGCGCGGTTCGCGCGCAGGGAAGGCATCGGAGACGATGCGCTGCTCGAAGCCATCGACCGCGCCGAGCGCGGCATTGTGGATGCGGGGATCGGCGACGGCCTCATCAAGCAGCGCGTCCATCGACCTGGGCAGGGGCGGCGTGGTGGCTTCCGCATTGTCATCGTTTGGCGTGCGCGGGAGCTGTCCTTTTTCGTCTTTGGTTTTGCCAAGAAGGACAAGACGGATCTCACGCCACGTGAGTATGAAGCCTATAGGAAAATAGCAGCCCTGCTGCTGCGCCACACTGACGAAAGCATCAGGAGGGCGCTAGAGGCCAAGGAACTGGTGGAGTTGACGCGCGATGGCTGAGAGGAAGTACCGCAGCGAGGCCCTGCGCGTCGCCCACGAGACGGTCAAAGGCCTGCACAGGATCGGCTTGGCCGACAAGAAGACCATGCGCGAGTTCGACGCCATGTGTCTGACGGCCATCGAAGCGCTGAGCCCCAGGGAGATCGCCTCCATCCGCAGGAAGGCCGGCGTCAGCCAGGGCGTGTTTGCCCGCTACCTCAACGTCCCGACCGCATTGGTCTCCCAGTGGGAACGGGGCGAGCGTCGCCCTACAGGCGCGGCGGTCAAGCTGCTGTCTATCGTGAAGCACAAAGGCCTGGACGCGATCGCCTGACGGCGGAGTGAGCGAGCGCCGACCGGCCCTATGCAGGCTTGAGTGGCCCCAACCACCGCCCCCCCCACGCGCCTCCAAGCAGCGTCTTTCCCTCAATCCCTCACGGTGCTATGAGGGGCGCGAACGATTCCACAAAGGCGGCTGAACGGGCCGCGTGCCGGGGGGAAAGGCCTTGGCGCGCGCGGTTTCGGCCAACCTGAGGAATGAGGAGAGCGAGCATGGCGCAGCGGCCCATCCTGGACGAGAAGAGCGTGGCCCTGACGTTCGACGATGTCCTCCTCCAGCCCTGCGCCTCCGATGTGCTGCCGTCCCAGGCGGATGTCAGCTCGCGGGTAACCCGCGAGATCGCCGTCAGGATCCCGGTGCTGTCCTCCGCCATGGATACCGTGACCGAAGGGCGCCTTGCCATCGCCATGGCCCAGGCCGGCGGCATCGGCGTGATCCATCGCAACCTGACGCCGGAGGTGCAGGCCGAGCAGGTGGCGATGGTCAAGCGCTACGTGGCGGGCATGGTGGTCAACCCCGTCACCATGCAGCCGACCGCAACCCTGCGCGATGCCTGGCGCCTGATGGAGATGCACAAGATCTCCGGCGTGCCCGTGGTCGAGAAGGGCGCACAGGGCCAGCTGGTCGGCATTCTCACCAACCGCGACGTGCGCTTCGCCACCAACCCCGACACCCCGGTGTCCGAGCTGATGACCCGCAAGCTCGTCACCGTGAAGGACGGCGTCGGCCGCGACGACGCGCAGCGCCTGCTGCATCAGCACAGGATCGAGAAGCTGCTGGTGGTGGACGACGACTTCCGCTGCGTCGGCCTGATCACCGTGAAGGACATCGAGAAGGCGCTCAAGTATCCCAACGCCTGCACGGACGAGCAGGGCCGCCTCAGGGTGGCGGCGGCGACCAGCGTGGGCAAGGACGGCTTCGAGCGCGCCGAGCAGCTGATGGATGCCGGCGTCGACCTGGTTGTTGTGGACACAGCTCATGGGCATTCGAGCCGGGTGCTCGACATGGTCAACCGCATCAAGAAGCAGTCGAACCGCGTGCAGGTGATCGCCGGCAATGTGGCGACCGCCGACGGCACCCGCGCGCTGATCGACGCCGGTGCCGATGCGGTGAAGGTGGGGATCGGCCCCGGCTCCATCTGCACGACCCGCGTGGTGGCGGGCGTGGGCGTGCCGCAGCTGACGGCGATCATGGATGCGGTGGAGGCGGCCGCCAGGCAGGACGTGCCGGTGATCGCCGACGGCGGCATCAAGTACTCCGGCGACCTGGTGAAGGCGCTGGCCGCGGGTGCGGAGTGCGTCATGATCGGCTCGCTGCTCGCGGGCACCGACGAGGCGCCGGGCGACACCTACCTCTACCAGGGCCGCACCTACAAGGCCTATCGCGGCATGGGCTCGGTGGGGGCGATGGCGCGGGGCAGCGCCGACCGCTACTTCCAGCAGGAGGTGAAGGACACGCTGAAGCTGGTGCCGGAGGGCATCGAGGGCCAGGTGCCCTATAAGGGCCCCGTCGACGCCGTGGTGCACCAGCTCGTGGGCGGCCTGCGCGCCGGCATGGGCTATGTGGGGGCCGCCACGCTGAAGGACCTGCGCGAGCGGGCGCGCTTCGTGCGCGTCTCGCCGGCGGGTGTCACCGAAGGCCACCCGCACAGCATCGGCATCACCCGCGAGGCGCCCAACTACCAGCGGAACGGCTAGCAGCCAGGGCTGAACCGCCGGTGGTTCTCGACAGGATAGATCCTGCCCGGCATTATTCGCCCGCAAGCAGTGTTCTGCCAGAGAAAGTCGAATGCGAGTCTTCGCGGCGGCGGGCGTCATCGGTTTGTTCATGCAGGGAACTGCCGTTGCTGTCGCACAGACATCGGCTGAGCAACCTGCCGAGCGCGTGCTGCTTCACGCGGGCACTGAGCGCAGCTACCTCGCCTATGTGCCGGCGGCCTTGCGCGGACGCGATGCGCTGCCACAGGTGTTGATCGTTCTGCATGGCGGCGGGGGCCGGGCACGCCAGATCATGGCCCTTACTCGCTTTAATTCAATTGCGGAGCGGGAGGGCATCGTTGTTCTCTATCCGCAGGGCCTAGACCGGGGCTGGAACGACGGCCGCGAATTCCAAGGCCGCGACACGAGCAGGGATGATGTTGGCTTCCTGCTCGCCATCATCAACGACCTTGAACGGCAGGGCCTTGGGCTCGATCGCTCCGCCGTCGGTGTGACAGGCATCTCCAATGGCGGCTTTATGGCAATGCGCATGGCCTGCGAGGCGGCGGGGCAAATCGTTGGCATCGCTGCCGTTACGGCAACCATGCCGGCCGAGATCGGCGCGCGCTGCCGCCCGGCGCGTCCCGTACCGGTGCTGGTGATCAACGGCACGGACGATCCGCTCGTTCCCTATCAAGGTGGGCTCGTCCGGGCATTCGGCCGTAACCGCGGAGTCATCTGGTCAACCGAGCGAACAGTAGAATTCTGGGCCAACGTCAACGGTTGCAGCGGCACGGCGCGATCTGTCGCGCTCCCAGACCGCGATCCGAGCGATGGTACCATCACAATCCGTCACGACCGTCAGAGCTGTCCCCGCACCCCAGTGACCTTGCTGGAGGTCAAGGGCGGTGGCCACACGTGGCCGGGCGGACGCCAGTATCTGCCAATCGCGCTGGTCGGTTCGGTCTCCCGCGATTTCGACGCCAGCGAGGCGATCGTGGCCTTCTTCAAATCGGTCTGGCGTCAGGCGCCCAATTGAAAGGCTCGATTGGAGTTGGCCGGGTCTGGTACGACGGGACACTTGCCGTCAGCTCCGGCGGACCCGCACGCGTCAGGAGTGCTGAAGCGCACCAATTGGGGCCCTGTCGCCGCACCGATCCGATGCTGGAAAGCTCTCTGAATGTAGATGGCACAACTTCCGGACCTGGCACCCTTGCTGCGGTCTCTGTCCGTCAGGCTTGGGGGCACTACAGCCTTTGCATCGCTCGCGTTGGGCCTGCGATGAGAATCTGGTTAGGTAGGTGCCTTGCTTCGAGGAGGCCGGCCCGCGCGGATCGGAAGCGTCAAGTGAACCAGGTTGCCATTCTCTATCCCGTCTTCGTGCAGGTGCTGCTGACGGTTGTGATCTATTTCCTGCTCCTGGCCGCCCGCGCGCGTGCCATCAGTGCGGACGGCAAGCGCGGCAGCGGCGACATCGCGATGGGCCGCTATGCCTGGCCGGAGGACGCCGAGAAGCGCGCCCACAGCCAGCGCAACCAGTTCGAGCTGCCGGTGTTGTTCTATGCGGTCTCGGCCTTCGCCCTTGTCGTCGGCGGCGTGGACTTGACGATGCTGGCCCTGGCCTGGGTCTTCGTGGCGAGCCGCATCCTTCATGCCACCATTCATATCGGTCCGAACAAGGTGCGCTGGCGCGGTCCGGCGTTCGTCCTGGGCTTCCTCATCGTAATCGCGATGTGGGCGAAGCTCTTCCTGCACGTGGCCATGAGCTCGACCTGACGCCCATGCGGACCGGAGCCCGGATCAAGGCCGCCATCGAGGTTCTCGACGAGGTCCTCAACCGGCACCGGCCGGCCGCCAATGCGCTCGCGGACTGGGGTAAGGGCCACCGCTTCGCCGGCTCCGGCGATCGCGCCGCCATCGGCAACCTTGTCTACGACGCGCTGCGCCGGAAGCGGTCGCTGGCGGCCCAGATGGAGAGCGATACGCCGCGCGCCGTCGTGCTGGCCGCCGCATCGCGGGCTCTGAGCCTGGCGCCGTCCGCCGTGGCCGCCAGCGCCGACGGCTC
>JBAPMW010000506.1:0-2220 GCA_049278815.1 Hyphomicrobiaceae bacterium | reverse complement strand
GGCCTCGACGCGGCGGCGCTCGGCGGACGCTCGGCCGCCAACCTGAGCGTCGGCCAGCAGCAGCGCGTGGCGGCGGCCCGGGCGCTGATCGGGCGGCCGGAGATCGTGGTGGCCGACGAGCCCACCTCCGCGCTCGACCGCGACCGGCAGGATGCCTTCCTCGATCTGCTGTTCGCCGAGGTGGCCGCCGCCGGCGCCACCCTCGTCATGGTGAGTCACGACCAGAGCCTCGCCCCCCGCTTCGACCGGGTTGTGAGGCTCGCGGATGTGGTGAGGGGGTGAGGTGGTGAGTGGTGAGATGGTGAGTTTCGGTCGCACCTGTGGCTCGGGTGGGCCTCTGTCATGAGGTGAAGCACCGCTGTCATGCGCGGAAATCCAGTGCCAGAGCCATGCAGGCCACCACAACACATCCCACCGTCACCTCGTCTCGGCAGCTCGAACAGGTGCGCGATGCTGAAAGATGGGCTTTTTTCCGTGTGACGAGGGAGGACAAACGCCAAGTTCCGGCTCCCCCTGCGGGTGAGCATCGCCGGTTGCCCAAGGGTGCCGTCGGCGGGCTTGACTGTCGACAGAACACGACCAACTGCCGGATTTAGGATCATGTGAGCCTCCTTGCGGATGCCATGTGAGAACGCGACACTCACCACTCACCACTCACCACTCACCATCTCACCATCTCACCATCTCACCAGCCATGATCGTCCTGCGCCTCGCCCTCAAATCCCTCCTCAACCGCTGGATCACGGCGCTGCTGACGGTGGGCACCATCGCCGCCAGCGTGGTCCTGCTGCTGGGCGTGGAGGAGGTGCGCACCGGCGCGCGCCAAAGCTTCGCCGATACCATCTCCGGCACCGACCTCATCGTCGGCGCCCGCAGCGGCACCCTCAACCTGCTGCTCTATTCCGTGTTCCGCATCGGCAACGCCACCAACAACGTCACGTGGCGGAGCTACCAGGATATTGCCCAGCGCCCCGAGGTGGCCTGGATCGTGCCGCTCTCCCTTGGCGACAGCCACCACGGCTTCCGCGTGCTCGGCACCACGGCCGACTACTTCACGCACTACAAGTTCCGCCGGGGCCAGGGCCTGACGTTCCGGGCAGGCAAGCCGTTCTCGGACCTGTTCGACGCCGTCATCGGCGCCGATGTGGCGGCGAAGCTCGGCTACAAGGTCGGCGATCCGATCGTGGTGGCGCACGGGCTGGGCTCCGTCTCGTTCGTGGAGCACGACGACAAGCCGTTCCGCGTCACGGGCATCCTGGAGCGGACCGGCACGCCGGTTGACCGCACCGTGCACGTGAGCCTGGAGGCCATCGAGGCGGTCCACGTGGACTGGCAGAGCGGGGGGCGCGTGCCCGGCCAGTCGGCCTCGGCCGAGGAGGTGCGCAAGATGGACCTGACGCCCAAGGCCATCACCGCCGCCCTGGTGGGCCTCAAATCGCGGCTCGCCGCGTTCCGGTTGCAGCGCGCCATCAACGAGTACCGCGCCGAGCCGCTGACGGCGATCCTGCCGGGGGCCGCGTTGCAGGAGCTGTGGGGCCTCGTCGGCACCGCCGAGACGGCGCTGAAGGTGATCTCGGCCATGGTGGTGGTCACGGCGCTGCTCGGCATGCTCACCATGATCCTCTCCACCTTGAACGAGCGCCGCCGCGAGATGGCGATCCTGCGCTCGGTGGGGGCGCGGCCGCGCACCGTTCTCGGGCTCCTGATGGCCGAGGCGGGGGTGCTGACGGCAGCAGGGGTTGCGTTGGGGATTGTGCTCCTTTATGCCGCGCTGCTCGTGGCGAGGCCTTACGTGGACGCAACCTATGGGCTACATCTGCCCATTGCGCCGCTGAAGCCGGAGGCGTGGACCACGCTGGGCCTGGTGGTGCTCGGCGGCTGCCTCGCCGGCCTGCTGCCGGCGCTGCGCGCCTACCGGCTGTCGCTGGCCGACGGGATGACGGTGCGGACGTGAGGAACGTAGGTTGGGTCAACCCCGGCGAAAGCCGGGGGCAGACCCAACACATTGACTAAGGGCATAGCCCTTGCTGGCGTTGGGTCTTCGCTGACGCTCGACCCAACGGCTCGGGATGCGCTTCAGAGTGAGGGGGCAGGCATGAGGTTTTGGAGTTGTAGCACGGCCGGCGCTGCCGCTGGCATCGCTGCCCTGGCGTGCCTTGGTGCCACGGCCGCGCGGGCCGCCGAGCCGCCGCTGGAGCTGAAGTGGCACCAGCTCGTTCC
>JBAPMW010000505.1:0-8299 GCA_049278815.1 Hyphomicrobiaceae bacterium | reverse complement strand
CACCGGTGCAGTGTGCGTTCCCGTACTTGATCGGTGGCTGACTGCGAGGACTAAGACTAAGCCTAACAAGGGATTTGATATTCAGCGCTCACGGGCTCGATAGTTTTGTCCTTTGCCGCCCTGTTCGCGCTTTGCGTCGTCGTGCGCCGCACAAGGCTATCCCTGGGCCTGCCCATCGCGTATCTCGGCCTGCTGCTCCTGCAGCATCTGCCGGGCGCCGTTGCACACGCCTTCGCGGACCAGAATATCGCCTACGGCGTGCTTACCCCCACGGAGTACGCCGACACCGGAATGTTTCTGACCATGATCGGGGTGGTGTGCTTCTTTGTCGGCGTCGCCCTGGCGCAGACGGGTCGTCTGCCGCCCAACATCCGCTTCCGTGCATTGTCGGCCAAGTTTCCCCGATTCTGTCTCTACGGCGGGTGGCTGGTCACGTTCGGCCTGGTCCTCTTCCCGCTGCTGCCATTCATCGACATCCCCAGCGTCGGCGCCGCCATCGATAAGGCGGGTGCCCTGTGGATCCTGGGGGCGCTGATCGGATTGCGGGGCGCCGTCACGATGGGGCGACTGCGGCAGATCGTCCTTTGGGTCGCGGCGATCATGGTCTATCCAGTCGTGGTCCTGCTGGCCGCGGGCTTCCTCAGCTACGGCGCGACGGCGGCCATGATAGCCGTGTCGGCGCTGGCCGTCGGCGCGAGGACGCTGACGCGGTTGTTTGCGAGCATCATGCTCGTCGCTGTGCTCGGGACCAGCCTGTTCGCAAACTACTTTGTGGCGCGTGACAGCATCCGTGCCGTAACCTGGTCCGATGCCGGCTGGGAGGTCCGCATCCGCGTCGTCATGGATGCATTCTCCGATCTCGAGCCGTTGGCACTTTCGAATCCCAAGCATGTCAAGGCGCTCGATCAGCGCCTCAATCAGAACTACTTCGTTGGCGTCGCCGCATCGCGGCTCGACGGCGGCCTCGTCAACTACAAGTGGGGCTGGTCGCTGGTCGAGGCCGCCATGTCGCTCGTCCCGCGCGTGATCTGGCCCGACAAGCCGGTCTACGGCGGCAGCCCTGCGATCGTGCGCGAGATGACCGGGCTCGAGCTATCCGAGACCACGTCATGGGGCGTCGGCAACGTCATGGAGTTCTACATCAATTTCGGCATACCAGGATTGGTCCTGGGCTTCGTTCTGCTCGGGGTATTGCTGGGCCGGCTGGATCGTAACGCCGCGATCAGCCTGGCGAAGGGTGATCACACCGGTGCCATCATGTGCTTCCTGCCGGCCATCGCCCTGATCCAGCCGATCGGATCGCTGGTCGAGCTTGCAAGCGGCTCCGCGGCGGCGTTTGTCGGGGCGCTGGCCTGGAAATATGCCTGGCACGCCTTCGATCCGCGCAGACAGACAGATGAGCGTCAGCTCCAGGCGCGCGGATGGCGCGAGTGAGGGCCTTGCTCGTATCGGCGAGCTTCCACCCTCGCTATGGAGGACCCGCCTTCTCCATCTCGGGCCTCGCCCATGGGCTGGCCGAAGGCGGGGTCGAAGTGGCGATCTGGGCACCGGATGGATCGGCTGCAACGACGCCGCTGCTCGCGCGCGACTGCAAGGTCGTGCGCGCCGTTTGTGCGCTGCCCCGCCTGCTCCATGAGATCGGCCCGCTCGATATCATCCACGACAGCGGCCTTTGGCTGCCCCACAACCATCGCCTTGCGGCGCTCGCTCGGCATCGCAGGATCACGCGCATCGTCAGCACCCGCGGCATGCTGGAGCCCTGGGCCTTGGCGCACAAGGGGTGGAAGAAGCGGGTTGCCTGGGCCGCCTATCAGCGGCGCGATCTCGCCCGCGCCGCGGCGCTGCACGCGACCGCCCCGACCGAGGCTCGCAACCTGGCGGCGCTCGGCTTGCGGCCTCCGGTCTACACGATCCCCAACGGCC
The DNA here is from genome assembly GCA_049278815.1 of Hyphomicrobiaceae bacterium. Lineage (GTDB taxonomy): Bacteria > Pseudomonadota > Alphaproteobacteria > Rhizobiales > Hyphomicrobiaceae > AWTP1-13. The sequence goes on along the minus strand of JBAPMW010000505.1, from coordinate 6,376 downwards.
TCGATCTGCCTGAAAACCTAGTGCGCGAGAGTTGCGCCCAGGGCCTGCGCACGGCGCTGTTCATCGGTCGGCTCTACCCGGTGAAGGGTCTGCCCATGCTCATCGAGGCGTGGGCGCAGGTGCGCCCGCCGGGGTGGAGACTGCAGATCGCGGGGCCGGACGAAACGGGCCACCGGAGGGAGCTGGAGACGGCGCCAGGGGCCGGGAGGCGGTGGCGGCCGACTTGGCCTGGCCGAGGATTGTCAAGCGGTTTGTGGACCTCTACAGCTCCGCCACGGAGCGGTTCCGGCAGACCGCCTAGCATCGTCGAAAGCGGGCGACGGAATGGTCTTTATCATCGGGCTCAACGCGTATCACGGTGATGCCAGCGCTTGCCTGGTAGGCGATGGCCGCATCATCGCTGCGGCAGAGGAAGAGCGCTTTCGCCGCATAAAGCACTGGGCGGGCTTCCCATCCGAGGCGATCCGATATTGCCTCGCGGAGGCGCGCATCTCCCTGCGCGGTGTCGATATCGCCGCCGTCAACTCCGACCCCGGCGCCAACTTGCTGAGGAAGATCGCGTTCACGCTGCGCCAGCGGCCCGATCCGCGCCTTATCGTCGACCGACTGCGCAACCAGGCAAAACGCCAATCGATCGAAGGCGAGCTTGCCGAGGCGTTCCCAGGCACGTCCTTTCGCGGCACGGTGCAGCGCGTCGAACACCATTTATCCCACCTAGCCTCTGCCTTCCTCGTCTCGCCGTTCGCGGAGGCGTGCGTGGCATCGAGCGACGGCTTCGGCGACTTCTCCTCCGCCGCCTGGGGGGTCGGCCGGCGTACCGTGCTCGACATCGAGGGACGCGTTCACTTCCCGCACTCGCTCGGCGTGTTCTACCAGGCGCTCACCCAGTATCTCGGCTTTCCCCACTACGGCGACGAGTACAAGGTGATGGGGCTGGCGCCCTATGGCCGCCCGGAGCAGCTTCCTGCCATGCGCCAGATTGTGAAGCTGCGTGAGGGTGGCCGTTTCGAGCTCGACACGCGTTTCTTCCGGCACCACCGGGAGAGGATCGACTATGCTTGGCGAGGCGGCAGCCCTCATGTCGGCACTCTTTTCTCGCCGGCGCTTGTGGCATTGCTGGGTCCGGCGCGCGCCAAAGACGAGCCCCTTGAAGAGCGGCACCGCAATATCGCCCGTTCGACTCAGGCGATGTACGAGGAGGCCTTCTTCCATCTCATCAACCGCCTCCACGAGAGGCACAAGCTGGACAGCCTGGCGCTGGCGGGTGGTTGCGCCATGAACTCCGTCGCCAACGGCAAGGTGCTGAGCTGTTCGCCCTTCAAACGCCTCTACGTTCAGTCGGCAGCCGGAGACGCAGGTGGTGCCGTGGGCCGGATGGTCTCGGCGAGTGGATTGACGGCGACTGCCGCGTGGGCCTGGGGCACCGACGCCTCGCGATCATCGATCTCTCCGATGCCGGGTCCCAACCGATGGTCAGCGCCGACGGGAAGCTGATCGTCACCTTCAATGGGGAGATCTACAACTATCGCGAATTGCGCAGCTGTCTGGAGGCCGAAGGCCACGTTTTCCAGAGCAGGTCGGACACTGAGGTTCTATTGCACCTCTATGCCCAGAGTGGCGAGGCGATGGTGCGGGACCTGCGCGGTATGTTCGCGTTTGCGGTCTGGGACGCCGAGCGCCGTAAGCTTCTCCTCGCCCGCGATCCCTATGGCATCAAGCCACTCTATTATTCCGACGACGGCTGGACATTCCGGTTCGCCTCCCAGGTCAAGGCACTGCTTGCAGGCGGCGCGATCGCCAGCGATCGGGATCCGGCCGGTCAGGTGGGTTTCTACCTCTTTGGCAGCGTGCCGGAACCCTTCACCACATACCGCCACATACAGGCGTTGCCGGCTGGCACAACGCTTGTCGTGGACCGCATCGGTGCGCACGGGCCGCGTCGCTACCACTCGATCGCGCAAGTTTATTGCGATGCCGAGGTGAACGTCCGGGGCCTGGCACTCCGCTCCGTCGATCGGTCGAAACTAGCGGATGAGATGCGTCAGGCTCTCCTGGACAGCGTGCGGGCGCATCTGGTGGCGGACGTGCCTGTGGGCGTCTTCCTGTCGGGCGGCATCGATTCCGGCGCACTGGTGGGGCTCATGCGGGATGCCGGCCAACATGACATTAGGGCCGTGACGTTGGCATTCGGCGAGTTCAGAGGCGGCCCCGAGGATGAGGTGCCGTTCGTCGACGAGGCGGCGCGGCTCTACGGCGCGCATCATACCACGCGCCTTGTGACACCTGGGGAATTCGAGGCGGACCTCCCGCGCATCGTGGAATCGATGGACCAGCCGTCCATCGACGGGGTCAATACATGGTTCGTGTCCAAGGCCGCGCGCGAACGCGGTCTGAAGGTGGCGCTTTCCGGTCTCGGTGGCGATGAGTTGTTCGGCGGTTATCCATCCTTCCGCGACATCCCCCGTTGGGTAAGCCTCCTGGGACTTCCCGCGCGCCTTCCGCTGTTGGGCAAAGCCGCGCGCGTGGCCGCGCAGCCGTTCGTCGCCGCCCTCGGGGCAAGTCCGAAAGCGGCCGGCATGCTTGAGCTGGGAGGTAGCTACGCGGGGGCCTATCTCCTTCGCCGCGGTCTGTTCATGCCGTGGGAGCTCGGCGGGATGCTCGCACCGGATATCGTTGCCGAGGGCCTGCGCCGGCTTGCGCCGCTGCGCCTCATCGGCCACGCGATCGAGCCGCGTCCTTGCTCGGCGCATGCGAAGGTTGCAGCTCTCGAAGCCTCGCTCTACATGCGCAATCAGCTGCTGCGCGATACCGACTGGTCGAGCATGGCCCATGGGCTCGAGGTGCGCGTGCCCCTGGTCGATCATGTCCTGCTCAATACGGTCGCGAATGTGGCGTGCACCGACCGGTGGTCCGCACCGGGGGCCGCCAAGGCCAGCTTGGCATCAAGCCCGAGCACGCCGTTGCCCGAGCGGATCGTGACGCGGGCGAAAACCGGCTTCACCATGCCGATCGGCAGCTGGCTGCAGAGGCGCAACCTGCCCACACCTGCTCTGCTGGCGCATCGGAGCAGACGCACCAGACAATGGGCACGGCAGTGGGCGGAGCGGCTGGCGGCCTTATAGCATGCGACTCCTCGCTCTCGTCACGGAGGCCTTTGGCGGGTCCGGCGGCATTGCCCGCTACAACCAGGACCTGATGCTGGCGCTGTCGAATTCCGCCCGCATCTCGGAGATCGTCGTGCTGCCGCGTTTTGCGGGGCCCGTTTCGGAGGAGCCCGCCAAGGTGCGCCAGGTTGCACCGAGTGCCGGCCGTGTTGCCTGGAGCGCGCGGGCTTTGGCCCTGGTGGCGCAGCATCATTTCGATGTAATTTTCTGCGGACATCTCTACGCCGTGCCCGTGGCCGCCGCGATCGCAGGCTTGCGCCGGATACCACTCTGGGCGCAGGTTCACGGCGTCGATGGCTGGGAACGGCGCAGCGCGCCCTACCGCCGTGCCCTGCAGTCGGCGGCGCTTATCACCTCCGTCAGTCGTTACACGCGCGCGGCGTTTCTCTCCTGGGCTGAGGTACCGCCCCATCGGGTGCGCGTGTTGCCGAATACGGTGGCCACCGGCTATGCGGCGCGCTCGAGACGGGACGACCTTGTCGCCCGTCTCGGGCTTGTGGGCAGGCGCGTCATTCTGACGGTGGGGCGGGTCTCGGCCCTGGAGCGCTACAAGGGCCACGACCGGATCATCGCTGCCCTTCCCGGCATCATCGCCTTTGTGCCCGATGCAGCATACCTGATTGTCGGCTCGGGCGACGACCGGCCGCGGCTGCAGCAGCTGGCGTGCGAAGCGGGTGTCGGCGACCGGGTGGTGTTTGCCGGTCACGTGCCTGACCCGGAGCTTCCCGATCATTTCGCGCTCGCGCACGTATTCGCCATGCCCAGCACCGGCGAGGGCTTCGGCATCGTCTTCATCGAAGCGGCGGCTTCGGGCCTGCCGGTGGTCGGCGGCAATTGCGACGGCAGCGTGGACGCCCTCGCCGATGGCCGCATCGGGCGCCTCGTCGATCCGCATGCGCCTGCCGAGATTGAAGGCGCCGTGATTGACGCCCTCTTGGGCCGCCATCCCGTCCCTGCCGACTCCGAGGAGGTGAGGCGCTTCGCCTTCGCTCGCTTCGCGGCCCACGTCGACGCCCTTGTCGGTGCTCTCGTCCCGTGAGCACATCTCGCGGACCGCTGCGGCGCCGTAGAGCGCGTGTAGCCGGGCGCCCGCCGCCCCCATCGCGGCTGCGCGCCGGACCCGCTTCGTCAACTGGGTGCAGGCCCCGTTCCCCGATGGTCGCCCAGGCGTCCGGCGTGATCACCTCTCCCGGCATGGCTTTGCGACCATACCAGCCGCGTAATGAGCTATCGGTTGCGGACATTCATCCGATCACGCTCAGACCGGAGTTTGAGGGAATGGTCGTGCCAAGCAAGTTTTACGGTATCGCTGCAGCGGGGTGGCCGGCGATCTTCATCGGCGACCCCAACGGCGAGATGACACGCGTCATCGCGCGAGCCGGTTGCGGCGAAAGTGTCCGGCAGGGCGACGGTGCGGGGCACGCCGAGGCGATGCTGCAGCTGGCTAGCAATCCCGCGGATTGCCGGGAGGTGGCGGCAGCGCCAGACGCATCTTCGAAGCTGAATACTCACGCTGTCGACCGGAGCCAGCCGGATCTGGACTACTGAATAGGCTATGTGCCGCGTCCACCGTACCTGCCGCGACCCGTCATGTGTGAATCCGATGGGGCGGCGATCGGGAGCGGCTTCCTCACCCCCGCGGAACATCACTTCGGTGCGCGACCGGTGCTGGGCGGAAAAACTTCCTTCCAGTCGTCCTTCATGCTGATAACTGTCCAACCGTTGCGCCTCGCTTCATCGTAGAGCGCCTGGGTGAGGGTGCCGACTCTGGTATCAGGCAGTCGCTCGACCGGACCGTAGGCATATTCGCGCTTGGCGTCGTCGTGCAGCACCAGCATGGCGAGGCGTGCGCCGCCGGCGGCTTTGGTGTACTCCAGCATCTGCCGGTCTCCGGTCGAGTTGCCGAAAGCGGCGCAGGGCCGGCGGCCGATCATCAGGTGAATTCCCTCCGGCTTGCCCGCGTTGTTGTCGTTCAGGAGCAACTTGGGCTCCTTGGTGAGCATAGGCTTGCCGTCCGTGCCGTAGCCGTAGCTGGTCCCGCCGGCCGTGCCGACCACCTGCTCGGGCGGGATGCCGTAGACCTGCTCCGACTAAGCACGCACGAAGTCCTGGCCACCGCCGGTGACGATGTATATCTTGTAACCGTTGGCGCGCAGGTAGCGCATGAGCTCAAGCATCGGCTGATAGGTCAACTCAGTGTAGAGCCGGTCCCAGCGCGGATGTCTGGCCGTTTCGATCCACCCCCTCGGGGGTGCGGACGCCCCGTGAGGCGTCCGCCAGGTCGCGTCACGTCGCTCAACGCCGGCTACTCGCCCGCGGGACCGCTCGTTTTCATTTCCCGGACCTGCTGCATGACCTGTTCCAGATTGTAGCTCGACGGGGCCTGCAGCGGCGGGAAGGCGACGTATGTCTCGAGCTCCTTCAGCCACAGCTGTTGGCCGATAGGCAGCATGTTCCAGTCGTATTGGTAGGCAGTGACAGGTCCAGCGAGCGCTCCGCCCATACCCATGAGCGTCTTGGCTTGCTCGCCAATGGACGTCTCGAAGGGATCGCGCTTGATGTTGACGACCTGGGTCCAGTGGAAGGGGACCACGCCCCTAATGAAGCCCGAGGGTGCGTCGGACACCATCGCGAAGTACATCTTCCAATTCTTGTACCGGACGGCCGAAGGGTCCTTTCCCGAATAGTAGAAGATATAGTCGCGTGCCGACTTGTCCGACTTGGCTTCCAGGAAGTCACGCTGGTTGACGCCGTCGATCGTGGTCTTGAGAATGCCGGGGTACTCGCCGCCCTCGATCCGCTTCTTCAACGCGTCGCCCTTGGGCCCGCCTGCGATATCGACAAGCGTGGGCACCCAGTCGAGGCCGGAGAACAGGTGATTGTGGACCGTGCCCGGCTTGATGACGCCCGGCCAGCGAATGACCATCGGAGCGCGCATGCCGCCTTCCCAGGTGGTCAACTTCCCGCCCTTGAAGGGGGTCGTGCCACCGTCCGGGAAGGTGATGGTCTCGGCGCCGTTGTCGCTGGTGAAGACGACGATGGTGTTGTCGGTCTGGCCCATGTCGTCGATCTTCTTCAGCACGAGGCCGATGTTGTCGTCCATCTGCTTCATGCCGGCTTCGTTGACGCCCCAGTCCTTGCCGCCGCGCTCACCCACCATGTTCATGTACTTGTCCGACAGCATGGTGGTGATGTGCATTCGCGCCGGGTTG
>JBAPMW010000504.1:0-9399 GCA_049278815.1 Hyphomicrobiaceae bacterium | reverse complement strand
GTCCGGCCTCTTTCGTCATTGGCGGCCTGAAGGGCGCAAATCGCGCCTCGGTCAATGCCTTTACACGCACGAGATTGGTTGCTCGCGTTGCGTGTGGCGAGACCGCATCAGTTTGCGATGGTGCTTTAATGGTTTTGCTTTGGCCTGCGGATGTTGCCCTTCTTAGAGTGCTTCTCTTCTTCTATTTCCAGTATTTTATTCATCGCGGCCCGCATTTTCACCCTTGCATCCATCGGGAAGCGGCGTATCAGAGGCCAACTTGCGATGGGCTCGTCATTGAACGCACGGAGATGCCGGCATGAGGGCGGTGAGGACCTGGGCTGCCAAGTCGCACGCATTTCAAGGATTTGTGCTGTTTGAGCGAGAGAATGTCTGCTTTCCGGGGATAGCCGACAGCCTGCATTATCATGCCACCGACAAGATGTTATTCCGGTTCGTTAAAGAATAGCCCAATGCAGGGGGACCCCCTTATCGCGTGCGTCCTGCGGGCGCACAAGGTGCTCGATCGCGAGAGCGATCTTTCGCCATGCAACCCGAGAATCAATGCCGCGCTTTCGGCGCTGGTGCGCGGCGTGCTGGAAGGCTCTCCAACCGGCGATGCCGCGCGTGTTCTGGCCGACCCGCGCGTCGGCGCTGTCCGCGCCTCGCTGGTGCAGCGCCTGGCGCTGGCCGAGGCCGCCCTGGAGCGGCACTGGGCGAGAGCCTTCTCCCAGCGTTTGCGCCTGACGGCAGCGGACCTCAGTCGGTTCACCTATTGGGACTGCTACCGCCACCTGGTCCAGGCGGAGCTCCGCAGCCTAGGGCCCTATCTCAAGCTCGGCGAGGCGGAGAGCATCGCCTTCGTCGGCGCCGGACCGCTGCCGTTGAGTGCCATCATGGTGCATATACGCACCGGACTGAAGGTGACGTGCATCGATGTGGAGGCCGAGGCATGCAGCCTGGCGCGTGCGTTGTGCAGCGAGGCAGGGCTGGCGGGCATCGAGATGCGATGCGCAAGCGGTGCCGATCACGACTACCCGCCGCATCCGGCCGTGATCGTAGCCAGCCTCGTGCCGGACAAGGTGCAGGTGATGCGGCGCATCCGGGCGACGCAGCCGGCAGCCGTGGTGGCGCTGCGCTCCGCAGAGGGACTCTGCACCCTGCTCTACGATCCGGTCGACGAGGCGGAGCTTGACGCGCTGGGTTGTGGATATCTCGGGCGCACCGGCCACAATCCGCGTGCCATCAACACCACGCTGCTCTACGAGGCGGCCCCGGTGCGGCATAGGGCACATAGGGCGGCCGATGGTGGGACACGCGACGGGCGCTGGCAGGAGGTCGCGCCTGCGGCTCAGTAGAACAGCAAGAGCAGCAGGGGCGGTCCGGCCAGGCAGACGGCGTAAAGGCCGTAGACGCCGGCGGCATAGCGCAGCCAGAGCGCCAGCCGCTTGTGCCACCGCCCCGGCGGGCGCGCCATCAGGTAGTCGATGCGCGCGTGGTTGAAAGGACAGCTGCGCACGATGTCGTTGTAACGACGGCGGATGTCCTGGACGGCTGCGGTATCCGGCGCCGGCGTGAGGCGCAGCTCCTGCAGAAGGTCGTTCACCTGCAGCGCGCAGGCGTGCATGAAGTGCGCCTTCATCCTGTAGTCGTTCATGGCCTCGATCAGCGCCAGCACCATGGTTGCGATCGACGACATGATGGAGACCAGCGTGATGAGCCGGTTGGCGGGGTCGCTGAGGCTGGCGGCATACACCGCCTGCCATACGGACAGGCCGACGAAATAGAGCGACACGATGGAGAGGGCCACCACCGACACCAGCTGCTTGCGCTCCAGCCGCTCGGCTGCGCTGAATCGCGCGGCCTTGACGGTCCGCATGGTGCGCATGAGCTGCTCGACGGGCGAGACCGCAGCGGCCCCGCCGACGCCCGGCCGCCGCCGCCCCATCGCATCTGCCAGCGTGAAGACGCCTGGGGCCCGGCTGGCGAAGGCTTGCAGACCGGGCTTGGGCATGGGCATGACGCGCGGCTCCCCCGTTGCGACGCTGCCTTCGAGCTAATGCGAGTCGGGCGTGGACTGAAGGGAGGAGGCGCGCGCCGCCAGGGCAATCGGGTGAGTCTTCGCGTGACAAGTGCTGCGGAAGCTGAATCTGTGGGTGTCCTCTTGATTCGGGGAGGACACGGCGATGGTGCAGGCCGAGACGCAGGCGGAGCGCGCATTCGATCAAGTTGTTGAGTGGTTGGAGCATTTCGCGCCCCTGGAAGACCCGCGCCAGGCCGGCAAGGTGTGGTATCCGCTCGACGAGGTTCTGCTGTTGTGCCTGGTGGCCGTGCTGGCCGCCGCCGAGAGCTGGGTTGAGATCGCCGAGTTCGACAAGAAGAAGCTTGAGCTTCTGCGTCGTTTCCGCCCCTTCGAGAACGGCACGCCGTCGCACGACCAGCTGGGCGACCTGTTCGCGGCGCTCGATGCCGAGCAGTTCCAGCGCTGCTTCATCGCCTGGGTCGGCTCGCTGACCAAGCTCGGCTCCGACCTCGTCGCCGTCGCACGGCCTCGGCGAAGGCCTGCGCCGAGAGAGCGCGCGAGGAGATGTAGGGCACCCGCCAATTAACCTGGACTCGGTGCCCTGGCCGCCTGGGACGACGACTACTTGGTCAGCCTGATCACGGGCGCGTAGCGTTCACTCGATTTCCCCTGGCGTCGGAGCCGACACGGGTGTCACACCCTCCGGGTCTGACACCATGGAACAACGGTTGGAGCTACGGTGCCAGATCCAGAGGGTCTGACACATGGCTCCCCTCGTCGCAGGGGAGGCCCGGCGCGCCTGGGGCCAGCCTTCTCTCCAGGAGCACGAGCTCGTGCACATCGGCGCTGGGCGTCGCGGTGAAGCCGGCCTTGCGGGCGAGATGCAGCATCCGGGCGTTGCCCGCCAGGGTCTCGCCGACCACGCGCACGATGCCGGCGCCCGCGGCACGGCAGATAAGCTTGCCCAGGAGCAGGCTGGCTAACCCGCGGCCCTGCCACTCCTCGGCGACAGAAACGGCGAACTCCGCCACCGCCGGATCGGCGCCGCAGGCGTAGCGCGCCTCCGCCACCACGGTCTCGCGGCCGCCGGCAAAGGTCTCCGCCACCAGGGCCACGTGGCTCAGGTAGTCCACGTTGGTGAAGCGCTTGACGAGATCCGGCGGCAGGTGGGGCATGGCCGCCATGAAGCGGTCGTAGCGCGCCCGCAGCGGGAGCCCGTGGAAGAAGGCGGACGTGAGCTCCTCGTCCTGCGGCAGCACCGGGCGGATCAGCACCCGCTGTCCGTCCCGCAGCCGCACCACGTCGATCAGGTCGGCAGGGTAGCGGTGGATCTGGTACAGCATGGTGTGTCAGGCCGTTTCGCTTCAGGCCGCGTTGTCCCACTCGGCCGGGGCGGCAAAAGCCGCCGCCGTAATGTGCCCGGCGGGGCCGATGACGATGGCGGCATCCTTGAGGGCGTAGACGACGGCGCGGCCCGCACGGTCGAGGATGAACGACTGCCCGCGTGTGAGGATGATGTCGCGCGGGTCCATCGCCTGGGTGAGCCAGACAGTGCCGCTGACGGCGGTGACCTGGAGGCCCTTGGCTCCATCGAGGGTATGGACGGCTTGCGCCGGCAGACGCATCGGATTGATATCGCGCACGGTTTTCATGGGTTGCCTCCGATGCCGACGCACACATGCGTCAGCAGCATTGATAAGCTGACAGAGCTATGGTCGAATGCTTGCAGTGGTGCTGAAGTAGCGCGGAGCTTGGCACTGCACAAACGATCGTTTCTCAGGGTATGCATGAGCAATGGTAATGCATAGCAAGCGCTTCAACCTGCCGCCGCTGGACCTGATCCAGGGCTTCGAGGCCGCTGCCCGCAGCTTGAGCTTCACCAAGGCTGCGGAAGAGCTTTCCCTCACCCAGTCGGCCATCAGCCGCCAGATCCGGGCGCTGGAGGACAGCCTGGGCGTGGCCCTGTTCGAGCGCCGGCCGCGGAGCCTGGCGCTGACCGAGGAGGGGGCCACCCTCTATCGCGTGGTCGCCGAGGTGCTGGAGCGGCTGCAGGAGGCCACGAGCCGGCTGCGAGCCAGCGCGAGCGTGCCGCACCTCACGGTCAGCACCACGGGCGGGTTCGCCTCGCTCTGGCTGATCCCCCGCCTGCGCGCCTTCACGGGGCTCCACCCCGACGTCGACGTGCGCATCTCGGCCACCTACAAGGCCATCGACCTGGAGCGCAGCGGGGTCGACGTGGCGGTGCGCTATTGCATGCCGGTGGAGGCGCCCGAGGGCGCCATCCGCCTGTTCGACGAGGAGGTGTTCCCGATCTGCAGCCCGGCCCTGCTAACCGCGCGGCCACAGCCGCTGCGCGAGATATCCGACCTTGCCCACCATTCCCTGCTGCACATCGACCACGCCCGCGACCACTTGGACTGGGACACTTGGCTCGCCGCCCACGGCCATGCCGGGCTGCGGCCGGCCGCCTCCATGCGCTTCGACACCTACGAGCAGATGATCCAGGCTGCCGTCGGCGGCCAGGGCGTGGCCATGGGCATCGGCCGGCTGGTTCAGGGCCTCATGGCGGCAGACCGCCTCGCCGCCCCCTTTGGCGAGAGCAGCGAGGGCGCCCGCGCCTACTTCATCGTCCGCTCGGCCTTCACGCGCGAGCGGCCGCACGTGCAGGCGTTCGTCGACTGGCTGGTGACAGAGGCCAGGGCAGCGCTGGCGGTAGAGGATACGGTGGGCGTGTCTGCCGGTGCGATGGCTGGTGGGCGGTGAGGGGATCGAACCCCCGACACCCTCGGTGTAAACGAGGCGCTCTACCGCTGAGCTAACCGCCCCCAACTCGGCAATCGGCAGTTGGCAATCGGCAGTCGTCGTGCCGAGCTAGCTTCCCGCGATGCAGGCCCGACTGCCTATTGCCGACTGCCGAAACAATGCGTGCCAGCTAGTTGAGCAGCTCCTTGAGGTTCTTGGAGGCCTGGAACTTGGGCACGCGCGAGGCCTTCACGTCCATCTCCACGCCGGTCTGGGGGTTGCGGGCCTTGCGCGCGGCGCGTTGCGACACCTTGAAGGTGCCGAAGCCCGGAATGCGAACCTCCTCGCCCTTCTTCATGCTGCGCTCGATATGGGCGATGATGGCGTCGACCGCGACGCCAGCCTTGTCCCTGGGCAGCTCCGTTGCCACTGCGACCGCCTCGATCAGATCCTTCTTGCTCATCCTCGTGTCCTTGTAGCTGTGTCGTTGTAGCTCGCCAAAGTGAGCTCGCCAAAGACGAGAGCCGGGGCGGGCAGGAGCGGCGACTTGAGCGCCGGTTTGCGCCGCGCAGTCATGACAGTCATGGGCGCCGCCGCAGCGACGCGGAAACAACGCCCAAAGGTTGCAGCCCGTCAAGCCCAATCTCCGCGCAAAACCCCGAGTTTCCGCGGCATTTTCGGCCTTGCCGAAAATACGATGCACCGCAAAAACGGTATCCCGCCACGTCAGCCATGAACGCATTGGGCCGTCGCTTCGCGACGGGGATGCTGTGGAGCAAATTTTTTGTTTGACCAGTTAAGATTAATAGGCTATTATGGGCATAATCTAAGAGTTAAGCATGTTTATCTTCGAATTCGGCATCTCTCGCGGATGAACGTCGCAACGGGCATGACGCCATGAGCCAAGGCAGCCCATCCCGGATTGCGGGATTAGCTGCGGGCGGGGCTGGCGGGAGCGTGTATCGGCGTGAACCTGTGCACAGCTTTCCGTCGCCGTGACGGGGCTGGCTTGCCGGAGCGCCTCCTTGGTTGCCTGGACAGGCAGAGTTCCTGCAGAGCTCCTCAAGACGAAAGTCGCCGTCTGCCGTAGTCCATGATGGTTGCCGCAACCGACTTTTCGTCATCAGGGGTTGGCGCAGCCGACGATCGGCTGACCCCAACCCCATCGCGCAGCGGCGCCTCCAGCCCGTCGCGCGTCGCAGCCTCACGTCTGCGGGTACGGCTCCAGCCCGCCACGCCCCGGTTCCGGCCGCGGTGGCCGCGACTTGCCGGCAGCAGGCACTGCGGGGCCGGCGGGGCCTTTGGTCTCCTCGTCGTCGATGTTGCGCACGATCTTCTCGCCGCGCATCACCGCCTTCACCTCCTCGCCGGAGATGGTCTCGTACTCCATCAGCGCCTGCGTGATGGCCTCCAGCTTGTCGCGGTTGGCGGTGAGCACCTCGCGCGCCTTCTTCTCGCCATTCGTCACCAGCCGGCGCACCTCCTCGTCGATCAGGCGCGTGGTCTCCTCGGACATGTTCTGGCGCTGCGTGATGGCGTGGCCGAGGAACACCTCCTGCTGGTTCTCATTGTAGCGCAGCGGCCCCAGCTTCTCGCTCATGCCCCACTCGGTCACCATGCGCCGCGCCAGCTCGGTGGCCTGCATGATGTCGTTGGAGGCGCCCGTGTTCAGGTGGTCCTCGCCATAGATCAGCTGCTCGGCCACGCGGCCGCCGAACATGGTGGCGACACGCGCCTCGCACCACTGCTTGGAGTAGCTGAGCTTGTCGCGCTCCGGCAGCGCCATGGTGACGCCGAGCGCGCGCCCGCGCGGGATGATGGTGACCTTGTGGAGCGGATCGTTGCCCGGCACCAGCAGGGTGACCAGCGCGTGGCCCGCCTCGTGGTAGGCGGTCGCGAGCTTCTCCTCCTCGGTCATGATCATGGAGCGGCGCTCGGCGCCCATCATCACCTTGTCCTTGGAGTCCTCGAACTCCTGCTGCGTCACCAGCCGCTTGTTGCGCCGCGCAGCCAGCAACGCCGCCTCGTTGACGAGGTTTGCCAAGTCGGCCCCCGAGAAGCCCGGCGTGCCGCGCGCGATCACCCTGGGGTCCACATCGGGCGCCAGCGGCACCTTGCGCATGTGAACTTTGAGGATCTTCTCGCGTCCGCCCACGTCCGGGTTCGGCACCACGATCTGCCGGTCGAAGCGGCCGGGGCGCAGCAGCGCCGGATCGAGCACATCGGGCCGGTTGGTGGCGGCGATGATGATGATGCCCTCGTTGGCCTCGAAGCCGTCCATCTCGACCAGCAGCTGGTTCAGCGTCTGCTCGCGCTCGTCGTTGCCGCCGCCGAGGCCGGCGCCGCGGTGGCGGCCCACAGCGTCGATCTCGTCGATGAAGATGATGCAGGGCGCGTTCTTCTTGGCCTGCTCGAACATGTCGCGCACGCGGGACGCGCCGACGCCCACGAACATCTCGACGAAGTCGGAGCCCGAGATGGTAAAGAACGGCACGTTGGCCTCGCCGGCCACGGCGCGGGCGATCAACGTCTTGCCGGTGCCCGGAGGGCCCACCAGCAGGCAGCCGCGCGGGATGCGCCCGCCGAGCTTCTGGAACTTCTGCGGATCGCGCAGGAACTCCACGATCTCCTGCAGGTCGGCCTTGGCCTCGTCGACGCCCGCCACGTCCTCGAAGGTGACGCGGCCCTGGCGCTCGGTGAGCAGCTTGGCCTTGGACTTGCCGAAGCCCATGGCGCGCCCGCCGCCCGACTGCATCTGGCGCATGAAGAAGATCCACACGCCGATCAGCAGCAGCATCGGGAACCAGTTGGCCAGCAGGCCCAGGATCGACGGCACGTCGTCCTCCGGCGGCTTGGCGGTGATCTTGACACCCTTAGCCTTCAGAGTCGGGACGAGGCTGAGGTCATCCGGAGCATTCGTGGTGAATCGGCTGCCTTTGTCGCGGTAGCTGCCGGTGATCTTCTGCTTCTGGATGGTGACCTCGGTGACGCTGCCCGACTCGACGCCGGCCAGGAATTCCGAGTAGCTGATCTCTTCGCCGCGCGCGCCGGTGCGCGCGCCGCCCTGGAACAGATTGAAGAGGGCCACCAGCAAGAGCGCGATGACGACCCAGATCGCAAGGTTCCGGAAGCTCGAGTTCATCAGGGTTCCTTTGTGCCCGCCAGGGGTATCCCCCGGGACGTCCACTGCACGTCCACTGCGTCGCCCAAGCTGCAACGCCTCCGCCGCCCCAAAGTGCCAGGCGAGCCGGCGCATCGCCTTCCACACCCGCGACGCGTTCTAACATAGGTGCGGGCCAGGTCTTTGCCAAGTTTCGGCGCTGCAGCAGCATGGTTTCCGGCCGCGCTTGCTGAGGGCTGGCGGGCGTCGTGTCATCAACGCGCGACCTGCGGCAGCAAATCGTAGCAGATCAAGACAAAATGCGGCCCTTTGAGGCCGATCCTCCGCGAAGGCCCATCAGTGCACCTGCAACATTGCGGGGCGTTCCAAGGCCTGCGAAGACGGCGTCAAGCTGCTCCCGGGCGTGGGCGGAGCTCCAGTATCCGAGCGACGGGGCAGCGACAATCTCCTCGCCCCGCCACAGCGCCGGCACGGTTGCAGCTCCCCGCGAGGCACCCTCGGCAACGAGGCGGCGCCGGCGCAGGTCGCGCAGGTTGGCCTCGCCCAGAGGACGCACCTTGACCGGCGCGCCGGCGTACGCCTTGCCCACGCTCACCCAGAAGCGCCCGTCCCAGAGGGCGGCGGCGCCCGGGGCAAGGGTGAGCTCCGGCAGCGGCTCGCGGCCCAGCTCGCGCTCCACGCGCACCACGCGGGGCTCCGCCGTGATCAGGGCGCGCGCCAGGGTCCAGCGGCTCTGGTCCGTCCTCTGGGCCTTGCTTTGAGCCGCGCTCTGGCCGCTGGCACGGGCCTCCCACAGGCCGCGCACGACCACCTCGAGCTTGCTGAGCGACGGCCGCTCCCCGCCCCCGGCGGCGAGAATGGCGCGCTCCAGCACCCGCAGCGCCACCTCCTCGGCGATCTGGCGCAGGGCGCCGCGATCGACGAGCACGGCCCCGCAGGCGTCATCGACGCGCACGGCACCGGCCTCGGGATCGCAGACCTCGTCCACCATCGCCTCCACGGCCCGCCGCGCCCTCGCCAGCCGGGCGGCGCTGAGCGCCAGCATGTCCGCCGTGAGCCCCAGGGTGTCGAGCTGGACGCGGACCGCCCGGAGGCGTGCGCGCTCGAACTCGGGGGCGATGTTGGAGGGATCCTCCATCCACCGCAGCTTGCGCGCCTCCAGGGTGGCGCGCAGGGTGAGCTTGGGCACGTCCAGGAACGGCCGGCCGATCCACAGGCCGCCATCCTCGGCATCGGCGCCGTGCTCGCCCAGAGGCGTCAGCGGCGCCATGGCGGCGAGGCCGTCGAGGCCGCTGCCGCGCGCCAGCCGCATCAGCAGCGTCTCGGCCTGGTCGTCGCGGGTGTGGCCGGTGAGCAGCAGGTTGATGCCGTGCGCCAGCATATAGTCGCCCATCAGCCGATAGCGGGCCGCCCGCGCCGCCGCCTGGATGCCGGCGCGCGGCTTCTGGCCTTCCCAGGCCAGCGTGGCATGGCGGAAGCCGAGCTCCGCCGCCATTGCCGCCACCGCGCGCGCCTCGCCGGCGGAGCTCTGCCG
>JBAPMW010000503.1:0-2214 GCA_049278815.1 Hyphomicrobiaceae bacterium | reverse complement strand
CGCTGGTGGAGCGCACGGCCGCCTATCTCGACGGGCCCGGCCGCAAGGAGGCCAAAGCCCTGCCGGCGCCGTCGGCAATGCTCTATGCCAACGAGAGCATGCGCCTCACCAAGCGGCTGCTGCAACTGGCCTCGTGGCTGATGATCCGCCGCGACCACAAGGAAGGCAAGATCGGCGCCGATGCGATGCGCTGCAAGCTCGCGGGCCTGTCGCTGACCGAGCCGGGGCGCATCTCCCACGTCAGGGGCTTCGACAGTCTGCCCGACGGCCTGCGCACGCTGGTTGTCGCCAGCTTCGCCCTCAACGACCGCATCGCGCGCCTCGACCTTGCCATGCAGGTGCAGACCGGTGTGCCGACTGGCGGCGAGCTTGACGCCGTGGGCGCCGGCACGCCGGCCGCAGGCGCGAGCCCGGTGCAGGCCCAGGTGGCGCGCCTGGAGCGTGCGTTCTCCGGCCAGCCGCGCCTGCGGGCGGTGCAGACCGGGTCCTAGACCGGCGGCAAAGGGCCGAGGCCATTGCGCTTGCTGATCGCGCTCCCAGACTGAGACGTACGCCCAGATCGCGCGCGCGAGTGCGGCGTCGGCGCTGCCATCCTTCGGACTGTCTCGCCGCCCAGTGGCTGCGCCCGGGGTGGAGGGCTAGGCACGACGTCGCACGCGGCCTCGGCATGCAGCCAGGCTGTATGTTGGCAACAGGCAAGAGCAGCAGCTGGCGCTGTTTAACGGACACCTTTGCCTTACGGTCAGATAGTCCTTTAATATGGATTGCATATTTTTTACCTTGTGCGCAGAGCCGGCTATGGTGTGCATTGCGCCGGCTCGACGGGGCCGCCAACAGCCGGTGCGTCTCCGCGTGTAGGTGTGAGATGCCAGCTCGCAAGCTGATCGAGTCCGCTTCGTTCGGGCCGGAGACGCTCAAGATCCTCTTCCAGGCCTTCGACGAGGCCTGGGCGGTCCTCGCGCCCCGCTATGGCAACGATGCGCCGGCCATTGAGGCGGCGCGCACACGCCTTGCCAATATCCTGCTCAGCCTGGCCCGCGAGGACAGCCGCGACGTTGGTCTCCTGAGGGATGCGGCGCTGCGATGCTACCGCGCCTCAACCGGCGGCCGCTAGTCCCGCGCCGGGTCGATCTCGTCGGGAGAGCCTGTGCGGGGCTTCCACTCGCCGCGTGCAACGGGCAGAAGGTCGCGGACCCGCAGACGGATCGGTCTCTGCAACATTGGACGCAATGCCTTGCGCTGCGCCAGTCGCACCCACACGTGTCCGACGTGCTCAACTTGCCATAATCGGCAAGAAGAATGTCACCGGAGGTTGTCGTATAATCTCCAAAAGCGGTCCAACGTCTAAGACGTCTGCGTACGGGGCGGGGCTTAAAATGCTGTGCGAGGATTGGAGCACGCTGATCAAGCGCTACCGGGTGCGCCACGGACTGACGCAGGGCCGCATGGCCGCTGTCTTTGGCGTATCGCAGCGTACAATATCGAGGTGGGAGCGCGGCGACGATACGCCGAGCCTGGAATGGCAGCGGCAACTGCGCGATCTGGGCTGGCAGCCGCCGGGAACGATGCTGGCGAGTCTGGCGGCCTCGATCCCGCACTGTCCGTTTCCGCGTGCCCTGTCGCGGACACAGAATTTACGCCTGCTGGCCCTCTCGCAGCCCGCCATCGAGAAGCGCCCGTCGGTGGTGGAATGGATCGGCCGCGATCTGGCCCTGATCGCCAGCGGCGTGCTGGAGGAGATGCTGGATGACAGACGGCTGCAGATGAGCATCGCCAATCGCGAGACCGCCAGCGTCATCGCCACGACACGCAGCGTGCTCCGGACGGCGGAGCATGGGAGCATCGGCACCTACCGCACGGTCGTCACGTACTTTTTCCACGAGGGCACGCTCTACAGCGATGCCGTCTCGAGCCCGGCGCCCCCCGACACTCCGCTCGGCTACAAGGCGGTGCCCATGGACGAGTTCGCCGCGATGGGACAGGCGGTCCCGCTGCACGACGAGCTGTCGCTGACGCTGCGTTGAGAGATGCGGCGCGGCTGACCTAAGGCCAAGCGGAACAGCAAGTGAATCACTTCTTGCCCGATATCACCCCCTGATATCGCGCGGATGGCGCGGTGCGCGGCGGCGTCTCGGACATGCTCGGGCAGCAACCTCTATGCGTCCGCTCCGGAGCCTCGGCACGCGGAGATAGTCAATCCGTATTGATTATTAA
>JBAPMW010000502.1:0-1963 GCA_049278815.1 Hyphomicrobiaceae bacterium | reverse complement strand
AAGCCAATTCGTCATCGCCGTGTTCGACGAGTGGGACGCCGTGGAGAGGCTTCTCGCCAGCTTGGGAAGCGACAAGATAGGCCGCTTTGGCGCGCTGCTTCACACACGCACGGATGAGCCGCCGATGCTGGCGGTATCCTGGCTCGTGCAGGACATGAGGGAGTTACACTTTGCCGCATCGCGCAGCCGCGTTCGTTGCACCGCTGGCGTGCTGGCGGCACAGCTTGCCATGCGATCAGCGGCCGGTGCGAGCGACCTTGCACACGCTCTTCGGGGTTGGGTCAGTCCGGAACAGGCCAAGGAGCTGCAATCGCACGTGGAGCGCGGCCGCCTGATGCTCTGGCTGCAGCCGTCGAGACCGGAAGATTTCGAAACCGTGTGTGCCCAAATGGTGCAGACAAGCCCGCACCTGGTCGAGCTTTCCGATGCGGAGTTCAATCAGTAGAAAGCGGTATCGTTGCGGGTAAGCTTCGCGGGTCCGCGGTACAGCCCCGAAAACGGCGCCCTCCAGAATTCTTTCGTTTGTATTTGCCAATGTCAACTTCAACGTCTACCTCGGAGAACCTCTAAGCGACGTGGACCGGACCCACCATGCGATCGAAGACATGCGCTTCCCTAAGTATTGCAGCTTTGTGCGCTGCTATCCTCCCGGAAGCCTTTGCGCAACGGGGTCCCGCCAATCCGCAGCGTGGTCGTGAACTCGCGGCGCGCCTTTGCATCGGCTGTCACGTCATTGATCGTGCGACGTCTGGCCCCGTGCGGGCAGATGTTCCAAGCTTTCCGGCTATCGCCGAGCGGGCAGGGTCGACCGCGGAACATCTCGCAGGAAGGATCATCGTGCCACATCCTGCGATGCCTGGCGTGGCTCTGACCGCTGACGAGATCCGAGACATCGTAGCGTATATCGTCACCCTGAAGCGAACCGATTGACAGGCACACGGCACGGCTGCACAGGTTGGGCGCGGCCCGTTCAAGCGCGGCCCTGCGGGCCTTCCGCTCCCTCATCGCCAGTCTATGATGGTTTGAATGGTGGCCCGCTCTCCAGGAGGCTGGTCGAGTAAGTGAGGTTCACATGCACGCGCCGAAACTGTTGGCAGCCATCGCATTCATCGGCGGCGCTACGGTCGCCGGGGCGCAGGAGGTGGGCGACGCCCGCAAGGGACTGTTTTTTGCGGAAAGGATCTGCGCCGAATGCCACGCTGTCAAAGTGGGGCAAAAGGTGCCGGCAACCGCGCCGACCTTCAAGGCCATCGCCAACACCCCCGGCATGACGGCCATGGCCTTGACCATCTTCTTCCGCACCCCACACCGCGACATGCCCAACCTAGTCCTGACGGACGATGATCGGGACGACGTCATCGCGTATATCTTGAGTCTGCGGGACAAAAAGTAGGTCGTCAGGCCGTATTGCGCCAAAGCATGTGCGACAGTTGGGGGAGGGGATTTCGGCTCCGTTGTGAATCGGGGCCCAAGTTTGACCTCTCTCGATCGAACGTCTTCAATGGGCTAGGATGCGATCCCATGCCTCGCGCCGGCAGGCGCATCTCACACGCCGTCACTGGGGCCTTGCGGTTAGCCTCCACCACACGGCCGGCGGCATCAACCTTGAGCGATCAACCTGAAGGCGACTAGGCTATGGGCAATGGCACTTGCTTCGCCGCAATAGATGCGAGCTGGGTTGGACCGAAATGGGTCATCAGCAGGCATGTAACGGGGACCCGTCCGGACGGAGAATGTAACATTGTAACCGGACGGATTTGCTGCGGTGCCGAAGACTTCAGGGTCGTGCCAAAGCACTAAATCGCTGCCGCGATAGCCGCTGCGCGGTGGAGCCCGTCGGAGGGCTCGGGAGCGGATTGAGAGGGCGGTTATAGCGGGGTGGGGAGCCCCGTCCTGAGGAAGATGGAGGTGTTCGCAAACCTCACTCAGGAGAAGCTCCCCATGAGCACTGATAGCACCGTCA
>JBAPMW010000501.1:0-3367 GCA_049278815.1 Hyphomicrobiaceae bacterium | reverse complement strand
CACAAAGCCGCAGCCGACCATGGCATCGGCCAGCGCCACGCCCCGCCGGCCGGCGAGGTGGTCGTAGCAGGTGCGGGCGACCCTCAGCGCCGCCTCGCGCGGGCCGACCGCGACCGGCCGTGCCGGCTCCAAACCCGCTGCCACCTGCATGATGCTTTCCATCATGCGCGCCACGGCCGGCGAGGCGAGACGGTGATAGCGATGCCGGCCTTGGGCTTGGGCGACGATGAGCCCCGCGGCAGCCATCTTGGCGAGATGGCCGCTCGCGGTCTGCGCCGCGACGCCCGCGGCCCGCGCCAGCTCCGAGGCCGTCAGCGCCCGGCCGTCCATCAGGGCATGCAGCATGCTGGCGCGGGCGGGATCGCCCGCCAGGGCGGCGACCTCTGCGAACCTGGCGTGGCTGGCCATGGGCGGAATCCTCGGGCAAGTGCGACCCAGCCATGTCCCTTGGGCCGGACCGATGCTTCGGCCGGTATCGTAGCATTGCGCGCCGCGGCGGGGCAGGGTCCAAGGCCGCAGCTTTGGAGATGGGGATGGGCGCAGCGACGCGACCGGCAGCGTTCTACGGGTGGCGTGTGGTCAACGGGTCGTTCGTTCTCGCCGCCTTCGGCTGGGGCGTGGGTTTCTACGGCCCGCCTATATTTCTGAGCACCGTGAGAGAGGCCACAGGCTGGCCGATGGCGGTTGTGTCGGCCGCCGTCACGGTGCACTTCCTGGCCGGGGCCGCGACGAGCGCCACTCTGCCGTCATGGTACCGGCGCCTCGGCGCCCGGCGCGCAACCAAGGCGGCTGCCGTCCTTCTCGGTGTCGGCACGCTGGGGTGGGCGATGGCCGCCGCCCCGTGGCAGCTCTTCGTGGCCGCCGTCCTCGGTGGTGTCGGGTGGGGCGGGATGAGCGCCGCCGCTCTCAACGCCATCGTCTCGCCGTGGTTCGTGCGCACCCGGCCCGCTGCGCTGGCAATGGCGTACAACGGCGCCAGCGTGGGCGGTATCGTCTTCTCGCCTCTGTGGGTGGCCGCGATCGGTGCGCTGGGATTTTCGGTCGCGGCGGCATCGATCGGCCTGCTCATGGTGGCCGCCACGTGGATTCTCGCCGACCGGGTGCTGTTCCGGCCGCCGCAGGCCCTGCACGTCGAGCCCGACGGCGGTGCGCCCGACGCGGTGCGGGCATCCGTTACCTCCACAGCAGCGCGACCGCTCCCTGGTGGCCTGCTGTGGCGCGACCCGAGATTTCTCACACTGACAGCGGGCATCACCCTCGGGCTGTTCGCCCAGGTCGGCCTGATGGCCCACCTCTTCTCTCTCCTGGTGCCAGCGCTCGGCGCCCAGCAGGCGGGTCTCGCCATGGGGTTGATCACGGTCATGGCCATTACCGGCCGCACCGTCCTCGGCTGGGCCATGCCCCTGTCGGCGGATCGTCGGCTCGTGGCTTGCGCGAGCTACGCCGCCCAACTCGCCGGCTCGGTCGTTCTCATCGTTGCAGCTGGCACCAGCATCCCGCTCCTCATGCTCGGCGTCGTGCTGTTCGGGGTCGGCTTTGGCAATGCAACCTCGCTGCCGCCGCTCATTGCCCAGGTCGAGCTTGCCAACGACGATGTGCAGCGTGCCGTGGCCCTGGCGCTGGGCATTTCGCAAGGCGTGTACGCTTTCGCGCCGGTGCTCTTCGGCCTCCTCAGAGGCGCTGACCCCGGCACGTATGTGTTCGCGGCCGCGGCACTCGTCCAAGCCACCGCAATCGCAGCCTTCCTGGCCGGCAGGCGTCCGCGAGAGCCGTAGGTGGATCGAGCGAAGCGCAGACCGACACGTTGGCGACTGGAGCGCATGGCCAATCGCGAATGGTGGACCTCCATTCGCCTGTTTGCCTTGGTCCCTCCCCGGCCGGCGCCCTACGGCATTCACACAAGTCGCCCAGCCCCGAGGGGCGCGACAAGGCGGTGCGACGCGGCCTTTTTTGCTCGGAGGGCGCCGCGGGGACTCCCCTCCCTGCGCCGGAGGCTGCGCCTCCGTCGCTAGGGGGAGGAGTCTCTACCGCCCGCTCCCATCCTCCAGATCGAGCGTTCGAGATGTGTGAATTCCGTGGGCCTGCGCCGGAGTCGCTCCGACTTACGGCAGCTTGTAATCCGCGAACCTGGCCCGCAGGTCCTTCTTGGAGATCTTGCCGGTCGCCGTCAGCGGGAGGGCGTCGACGAACACCACGTCGTCGGGGAGCTGCCATTTGGCGATTCTGCTCCCCAGCACGTCGAGGATCTCGGCCTTGGTCGGCTCGGTGCCGGGGGCCTTGACCACCACCAGCAGCGGGCGCTCGTTCCACTTGGGGTGCGGGACGCCGATCACGGCGCAGTTGGCAACGCCCTTGCAGGCGAGCGCGGCGTTCTCCACGTCGATGGAGCTGATCCACTCGCCGCCCGACTTTACGAGATCCTTGGTGCGGTCGACGATCACGAGCCAGCCGTCGGGCGTGATCTTGGCCACATCGCCGGTGGCGAACCAGCCCTCGGCGTCGATCTGCCTGGCGGACGCCTCCGGGTTGTTGAAATAGCCCGAGACGATGGTTGGCCCGCGCACGAACAGCTCGCCCGAGGTCTCGCCGTCGGCGGGGGCGCGCTGCCCCTTCTCGTCGATGATCTTGAGGTCGACGCCGTACACGCGCCGCCCCTGCCTGGCGGTCAGGGCCGCGCGCTCCAGCGGTGGCCGCGTCCGCTCCTCGGGCCGCAGGATCGTCAAGGTGCCGACCGGGCTCATCTCGGTCATGCCCCAGCCGTGCATGACATCGATGTCGTAGTCGCGCGTGAAGGTGTCGATCATGGCCTGCGGCATGGCGGAGCCGCCGCTCAGGATCTGCACCAGGTTGCGGGGCTTGCGCCCGCGCTTCTTGAACTCGTCCAGCAGCCCGAGCCACACGGTCGGCACGCCACAGCCGCTGTGCACGCCCTCGCTCTCCATCAGGTCGAAAAGGCTGGGGCCGTCGAGCTTGAGGCCGGGCAGGATCAAGGGGCAGCCGGTGACGGGCGTGATGTAGGGCAGGCCCCAGGCGTTGGCGTGGAACAGCGGCACCACGGGCAGAATCGTGCGGTTGTGCGCGAAGGTGTGCGGGTGGGCGGCGATGACGTAGAGGCTGTGGATCACCATTGACCGGTTGGAGTAGAGCACGCCCTTGGGCTCGCCGGTGGTGCCCGAGGTGTAGCACAGCGCGCAGGCGGCGTTCTCGTCGAAGTCGGGCCATTCGATCTCGGGGGAGACCTCCGCCAGCAGCCCCTCGTAGCAGAGCAGGCCGTTGAGCTGCGTCGCCGCGGGCATATGCTCCCGGTCGGTCATGAGCACATAGGTGCCGATGCTCTTGAGGGACGGCTTGAGGCGCTCCACCAGCG
>JBAPMW010000500.1:0-1606 GCA_049278815.1 Hyphomicrobiaceae bacterium | reverse complement strand
GCTCGCAATTGACTGTTTAGACTTAATATTTTGCGGATCAGTCGCGAATTCTGGCCGGGAACTTCGGGCTAGCACCTCAATGTCCTATGCGATCGATGACACCGAGCACCGCACAGCCTCAAGGGTGACGCCGCATGGCCTGCCGGGCCTCATTCTCCTGCGGTAGACTACCCGTAGAGTGGTTGTGGCGAGTTCACTGCGACTGATGGTGCGGTAAGGGGCCGAAAGAAAATGAAGGCGATGGTGCTCGAAAGGCCAAGGACACCGCTTCGGCGGCTGGAGCTTCCGACGCCCTCGCCCTCAGCGGGACAGGTGCTCGTGAAGGTGACGGCATGCGGCGTGTGCCGAACCGATCTCCACGTCGTGGATGGGGATCTGAAGGACCCGAAGTTGCCCATTATTCCAGGTCACGAGATCGTCGGGCATATCTGCGGGCTTGGCGCCGGCGTGACACTGTTCCGTATCGGCGAGCGCGTTGGCATACCGTGGCTCGGCTACACATGCGGGACGTGCCGCTACTGCCAGACGGGGCATGAAAACCTTTGTGACACTCCGGGCTTCACCGGCTACCAGCTGGACGGCGGTTACGCAGACTACGCCGTTGCCGACGCCCGGTACTGCTTTCCCATTCCGGGCGCGGAGCCAGACGCCGAGGTGGCGCCGTGGCTGTGCGCCGGTCTGATCGGCCATAGGTCCTTGCGGCTGGCGGGAGATGCCGAGACGATCGGGATCTACGGCTTCGGCGCGGCCGCACATCTCGTCACGCAGACCGCCCGCTACCAGGGGCGCTGCGTTTACGCGTTCACGCGGCGCGGCGATCGCGAGGCGCAGGAATTTGCCATGTCGCTCGGCTGCGCATGGGCCGGAGGGTCCGATGAGACGCCGCCCACCGAGCTCGATGCCGCGATCATCTTCGCGCCTGTCGGAAATCTCGTTCCCACCGCGCTTCGGGCCGTGCACAAAGGCGGAACCGTCGTCCTCGGCGGCATCCACATGAGCGACATTCCCGCATTCCCCTACGAGATCATCTGGGGCGAGCGTGTGGTGCGCTCGGTCGCCAACCTGACACGGAACGATGCGCTGGAATTCCTGCAACTTGCGCCCAAAGTCCCGGTGCGCAGCCACATCGTGACCTTGCCTCTGACTGAAGCTAACGTCGCGTTGGACCGTCTCCGTGCCGGCGAGCTCACCGGGGCCGCCGTGCTTATCCCCTGATGGCGCGCTTCAAGCCGATGCGGCGACGCGCGGTTCCGACAATGCCGACGGCCGAGGTTCGGCCGCACCATTGCAGGTGATGTGAATCAAAGGTCGACGGGTTCGCCAACTGCTTTAGCCATCCCGAGTACCTATCGCGACCTGCATCCAGTGGAGCACGGAATCAGCAAGCGGAGACACGCCTCATGCTTTCACGCCTTTCGCTCGGGAGCCTCTGGGGCAGGCGACGCTTCGCGGACCTGTCAGAGCGGGAGATATTGGCGCTCGCCATCTCGGCAGAGGAAGAGGACAGTCGGATCTATGCGGCCTATGCTGCCAAACTGCGCGCCGACTTCCCTGGTAGCGCTGCCGTTTTTGACGGCATGACCGCAGAGGAGGATGAGCACCGGCG
>JBAPMW010000499.1:0-2971 GCA_049278815.1 Hyphomicrobiaceae bacterium | reverse complement strand
CATCCAACTCCTTTGGCCGTGATATCGGCCTCGGTGGCGTCGCCTCTCGCAACGGCCCTTCCGGTTGAGACGAGGGCGTCCGTCTGCCGACATCCTTGCCCCGAGGACTCCTGAGGACGAGGCTCGGAGTTGATACGCGTCAAAGCCGCTGTGCCGGCAATATGAGCACTTCGGCAAACCAAATCCTGCGGGCTCCAGCCGAGTCGTCTGCGATACGTGCTGCGGGTCACCGCATGGCGTCCGTCTTTGGCAGGTGCCTCGGAATGCCCAAAAGCGAAGAAACGGCCTTGCACACGTGCGCACGCTGGGTCGCCATCGGCGCTTTTGAAGATCCCGGTCTGCTTGCTTCTGCCCTGAGGGAGCTGGAGGCTATCGGCTTCCGTGCGTCAGACTTGTGTCTTGCGGGGATGGGCGATGCCATCCGCAAGCTGGCTGGCTATTCGAACGGAAGTCATCTCGGTCCCCTCCGTGTTCTGCTGGATGGCATGGTCGAGACGAGGGTGCCGGGCGGCGATGTCCCAATCCTGGCATCGCGAGGCTGCGCAGGCGAAGCGGCCTCCATCCCCGCCCTTGAGGAGATACTGGGCAGGATGCGCCAGCACGTGGTGCGTGGTGCAATCATGTTGGCAGTGTTGGCAAGAAGCGCTGCCGAGCTGGCAACGGCGGGGCGCGTGCTTCTCCGCCACAGCTCCCACCACGTCCACACATTCGAGTACGCTCCGAAGCAGGTGCAATGAGCTCCAATATGAGTGCGCCGTGGCTCCGCACGTTCGGCCGCCAGAAAACCACGTCCATGCATCGACGCACCTTGCTGCGCTGGCTCACGGCAGAACCTGGCACTCTTGCCAAGGTCGCACACAAAGTAACGGCGGCGAATCTCGGATGGGCAGCTGACGTTTGCCGCCGGGACCGATCACAACTTCGTGAGTGCGCCGGCGCAACCGGCAAGGAGCAGATGGTGCAAGTCCCATCACGATGAAGGAGTAGCGATCCACATCAGCCCCGAGGCATGCGCAGTGGCTCGCGAGGGTCTCGGCGATGAGTTGACAGGGGTACGCATAGGCCAGCCATCGAGCCGCGAAAGGATGTTGATCCCGGATGCCGACGCCGTTCGCGAGGTGGAAGGCAACACGGACGGATGCACCAGCGCGAGCGTCCGGACGATCCGGCGTGGTCTGAGACCCTGGCATGTGCGGAAGCTTCTTGCGCGGGAACCGGGAGATCTCGCGTCCGACCGTTCGGCAGCTGCCGCCGGTCCTCATCCGGAAGGTGATGAACCGTAGCCGATGATGCACGGACGCGAGAAGTCACACCCTGCCATAGTAGCTGCGAAGCCGAGGAACAAAGCGGGCGCGACCAGGCATGCCGAGCATGGCCTTGCGCACGCGGCGGGAGCCGGTGGCGCCAAGAGGGCGTTATGGCACGTGTGGACCTATTCGTGGCGAAGCGCCTCGATCGGATCCAAGTGTGCCGCGCGGCGCGCCGGGAAGTAACCGAAGACCACGCCAACGATCGCGGAGAACGCGAAGGCGATTAGGACAATCGTTGGATCAAACACAAACGGAACTTCGAGGGCGCGCGTGGCGACGCCCGCGAGCGCGAGGCCCACCACGATGCCGATGAGGCCGCCCAGCCCCGACAGCACAACCGCCTCCACCAGAAACTGCATGAGAACTTGTCGCTCCACCGCGCCGATCGCCAAGCGAATGCCGATCTCGCGCGTTCGCTCGGTCACCGAGACCAGCATGATGTTCATGATGCCGATGCCGCCAACCAGCAGGCTCACGCCTGCCACCGCCGCCAGCAGGCCGGTCAGAAGCGTCGCAGTGGCCGTTTGGGTCTCCGCAATCTGCTTCATGTCTCGAACGGAAAAATCATCCTCCTTGCCCGCAGTGATGCCCCGCCGCTCTCTCAGGAGCCGTTCCATATCCGCCTGGACTTTGGCCGTGTCGGTGCCGTCTTCCGCGGATACCCAGATCGTCGAGATATCCGAGTTGCCGGCGATCCGGCGTTGAAACATGCGCAGCGGCACGATCACGGTGTCGTCCTGGTCCGTGCCGAAGCTGGATTGGCCTTTCGGCGCCAGCAGGCCGATCACCTCGCAGGAGACCCTGTTGACGCGGATGTTGCGACCGATCGGCTCCTCCCTGCCGAACAGCTTCTCCCGAACGGTGTCGCCGAGGATGCACGCGGCTCGTCCGCTGCGTATTTCGCCCTTCAGGAAGAGCCGCCCGGCCGTGAGCTGCCAGTCGTGGGTGATGAAATAGCCATCTTCGGTGCCCGTAACGGGCGTGGTTCGGTTCTGCGAGCCGTACACTACAGTTACGGCTTTCTGGCTGGTGGGCGCGACGGCACGCACGCCGCGAAGCTGCGCCTTCAGCGCCTCGAGATCCCGGACATTGAACGGCTTTGCCTCGGCGCTGGCTCGGCCAGGCCCGAACTGTCCGGGCCGGACCGAGAGCAGATTGCTTCCGAGCCGTGCCAGATCCGCGGACACCTTGGCTGTCGTGCCGTTGCCGATCGTCACCATGGCGATGACCGCGCCGACGCCGATGACGATGCCCAGCACCGTGAGAAACGATCGCAGCGCGTTGCGCAGGATCGCCTGCACAGCCAACTTGACCGTCTCGTAGACCATCACGCGGCCTCTTTGTTCATCACGTCGGAGGCGATTCGGCCATCGAGGAAGCCAACGACGCGCCGAGCGTACGCCGCGATGTCCGCCTCATGCGTGACCATCACCACTGTGATGCCCTGGTCGCGGTTGAGGCTCGTGAGGAGCTCCATGATCCCGCGACTGGTCTTACTGTCGAGGTTGCCGGTCGGCTCGTCGGCGAGCAGGACCGCAGGATCCGTCACGATCGCCCGCGCGATGGCGACGCGCTGCTGCTGTCCTCCCGACAGCTGATTGGCTGTGTGGCGCTCTCGGCCGGTCAACCCTACGCGATCGAGCGCTCTGTAGGCCATGGCC
>JBAPMW010000498.1:0-4014 GCA_049278815.1 Hyphomicrobiaceae bacterium | reverse complement strand
CCGCCTCCTACCCCTTCGCCGTCAGCACGACATCGGCCCCGTCCTTCACCACCGCCAGACGCATGCGCGAGGCCATGGCCAGGCGAACGGTGTAGTACGCCTGGATGTTCATGGCGTTGACGGACGGCGCGGGGCCGTTGACGAAGTCGCCCAGATATTGCGGCGGGCGGGCGCTGGGGCCCTGGCAGCAGATGACAAAGCCTGGGCCGGCCAAGGTGCCGGCGATCTCGACCTCGATCACGCCGCCGCGGGGGATGGCGGTGGGGGCGGCTGCGACGAGGTTGAGGAGGAGCTTGGCCTTGTCCTTGGCGATCTGACCCTTGAGGCCGTGCCAGTCGAGCTTGTGCTTGCCCTTGCCGATCAGCCCGCGGCTCAAGTCCTCGCAGGTGGCGAGATCGATCCTGGCGCCGGCCGCATCGGTGGCGCCGTAGGCGAAGCGGGCGAACTGGAGGCGCGCCGAGGCGGTCTCGGTGACATTGCGGATGACATCGAGCGCGTAGGTGCGCGACTGCGGGTCCTCCTCCTCGTCGAGGATCTCCAGGCCGTTGTTGATGTTCCCGACCGGGCCGATCAGGTCGTGGCAGATCTTGCTGGAGATGAGAGCGGCAAGCTCCAGATCGGTGGGCTGAACGCGATCGGCCATCAAGTGGGCCCCCTGCTTGGCATTGCCCTGCCGGGCATTGACTGCGACCAAGCCGGCGGCCTCATGACGCGGGACATCGACGCGAGCCAACAGGACCGCTTGCGCATGCGTTGAGTCTTGATACATGCTTCGCGGCGCGGCTGCCAAGCGAAGCTGTTCGCGCTTGCCCCCGGTATGGTTTTTTCGTCACAACCGCACAGCGTTCCGTCGACACCAGGCCGAGGACCAGGGCCCGGACCGCCGAACGCCTGCATAGAGCTACGGGCATCATGCAGGCGAAGGATCTCCATTCTCTGGCCGAGAGCCTCCTGCCCGTGACGCTGGCTGCGGCACGGGTGCAGATGGCGCACCGTGCCGCCGGCGTGACGGCGATCATCAAGGCCGACGGCAGCCCCGTGACCGTCGCCGACCGCGAGTCCGAGGCGATCATCCTGGCGGCGCTGGCCCGCATTGCGCCGGGCGTGCCTGCGGTGTCGGAGGAGGCCGCCTCGGCCGGGCAGGCCCCGACGGTCGGCAGCAGCTTCTTCCTGGTGGACCCGCTCGACGGCACCAAGCCGTATCTGCGAGGCGAGCCGCATTTCACCGTCAATATCGCGCTGATCGAGGATGGCAGCCCCGTGCTCGGCCTGGTCTATGCTCCGGCACTGGAGGATTTCTGGGTCGCCACCGGGCCGGGGCAGGCCGCGGCGGCCCGCCTTGCGCCTTCAAGCACGCCGGCCACCCTCGCCGACTGCGGCCTCGTGCCCCTCAAGACGCGGCTGCCCGATCCCAACGGGCTCAGCGCCCTGGTCAGCCAGAGGCACCTCGACAAGGCGACGGAGCGCTTTCTTGAGGGCTACTGCGTGGCCGAGCGCAGGGCGGTGTCGTCCTCCCTCAAGTTCGGTCTCCTCGCTCGCGGCGAGGCCGATGTGTATCCCCGCGCCGGCCCGACCAGCGAATGGGATACCGCCGCGGGCCATGCCGTGCTCAACGCCGCCGGCGGCTGCGTGACGACCTTCGACGGGCAGCCGCTCCGCTACGGCAAGCCGCGCTTCCGCAACGCCGCCTTCGTGGCCTGGGGCCGCAACCCGCTGGCGCCACAGCAGCGCTGACAAGTCTTGGAGTTGTAGGGCACAGCTGCCCACACCCGGCGGCGCGGCCACACTTTGGTAATACTTTAACCGCACATGCTTACTTTGCACGCGCGCTCGGACCAGGCCTTGGGCACGAGGCCCCGTGCGCGGCGCCTCAAGGAACAAACCGAAGAGCAGACCAAAAAGATCGGCACTGAAGGGACCCATGCCCGCACGACGCAATGCCCTCGCCCTCGCCCTCACGGGCGGACTGGCGGCGATGCTGGCGCTCCTGCTGCCGGCCGCGCCCGCTCCGGCCCAGGGACCGCCGAAGGACGACGCCTACCGGCCGCCGAAGGAGATCTACTACCCACCCGGCGCGAAACCCAAGGACCTGCCCGGCGAGCCATATCCCGGTCCCTACGCCGCTCCGGGTCCCTACGGCTACGAGGCGCCCCCGCGGCCCTATTCGTCGAGCGAGGTCATCGAGGCCGGACACCGCTTCTTCGGGACGGTGACCAAGGGCCTCGCCGCCACGATCGAGTTCGCCTTTCAGCGGCAGGGGCAGCCCAACGGCTACATCCTGGGCCAGGACGCGGGCGGCGCGGTCTTCGCCGGGCTGCGCTACGGCGAGGGCATTCTGTACACCAAGGACGCCGGTACCCACCGGGTCTACTGGCAGGGGCCGTCGCTCGGCTACGACCTGGGCGGAGACGGCTCCAAGGTGATGGTGCTGGTCTACAACCTGCGCGACCCTGCCGACATCTATCGGCGCTTCGGCGGAGTGGACGGCTCCGCCTACATGGTGGGCGGCGTGGGCCTGACCTTCCAGAAGAACGGCGATATTGTCACAGCGCCGATCCGCACCGGCGTGGGCTTCAGGCTCGGCGCCAGCGTCGGCTACCTGAAATACACCGCGCAGCCGACCTGGGATCCCTTCTAGACCGGCCGGTTAGCCCAACGCCAACAATTCCGGCTGACGGGCAGGGCCTGTGGCCTTAATTTTATGATACCAAGGCGCGCGGTCGGATCTAAGCGGGGAGCGATCTAGGCGCGGCGGCTTTGGCCGCGCCGTCCGCCCTGAAGCCAAGCCTGAAGCCAAGGATGCACCATTGATCTCCATTCAAAGCGGCATGCTGGTGGCCTTGGGCTTCCTGATGGCAAGCCTGCTGGCCCTCCTGCTGGCGTCCGCGTTCTGGTCGCGGGCGGTGCGGCTCACGACCAGGCGGCTCAAGGAGAGCCTGCCGGTGAGCGAGGCCGAGACCAAGGCCGACCTCGACCGCCTGCGCGCCACCTATGCCATCAAGGTCCACAAGCTCGAGACGCAGCTGGACCAGGCCAGACACGCGCGGGCGCGCCATGTCATCGACATCAACCGCCGCGACGCCAGCATCTCCGCGCTGGAGACCGACGTGGTCGCCATCAAGGCCGAGCTCGACGAGAACATGAACGCCCGGCGCGTGCTGGAGCAGACGGTGGCCGACAGGCTGCCCAAGGTCGAGGCGCGGCTCGCCGAGGCCAAGCGCGTGCTGTTCAACCGCGACCGCGAGATCGCCGAGCTGGCGCAGGGGGCCAGGCGCCACAAGGCCGCCCTGGAGGAGGCCGCGTCGATCAACGCGCAGCGGACGGCCGAGATCGAGCGGCTGACCAACGCGCTCATCACCAAGGGCGGGCGCAAGCGCCGGTCGGGCGCCGCCGCCGATGATGAGCCCGAGGGCGAGGTGGCGCTGAGGGCCGAGGCCGAGGCGCTCAGAACCAAGACGCGCGAGCAGACCCTTCTCATCGACCGACTGCAGCGCCGGCTGGGCGAGGGGTACGTGATCACCGCCGCCGTCACGGGGGCGGCGGCCCAGTCGATGGCGCTCGGGCCGGGGGAGAACCCGGTGGACCGCCTGCGGGAGACTCTGGCCGATGCGGAGCAGGCGCTGCAGGCCGCGCGCGCCGGGGCTGGCACCGGTGCCGCCGCCGAGTTGGCCCGAGCCGAGCGCGACAAGGAACGGGAGGTGCGGTCGCTGAAGGCGCGCGTGGAGGACCAGGCCGGCGAGATCGCCCGCCTGAAGGCCGCGCTGGCGACCTTCGAGCAGGCAGACCAGGCGGAAACCGGCCTGCGCAACAGCCGGCTGGCCCTCAAGGCCCGCGCCGGCTCCGCCGAGGCCCACGCCGAGCGCCAGGCCGCCACCATCGCCAAGCTTCGGGCCGAGCTGGCGGCAGCCAACGAGCGGCTGGCCCATCAGGCGGCCCATTTCATGGAGGAGATGCGCCGCCTCGGCTCCGGCACGGCCCCGCCCGCCGGGCAGGCCCGCCGTCCCGGCCGGGACG
>JBAPMW010000497.1:0-2191 GCA_049278815.1 Hyphomicrobiaceae bacterium | reverse complement strand
GCCGGCCGGTGCCGAAGTCGCGCAAGGCCACCGTGTCGAGGCGCCACACCCCGCGCGTCAGGGCGTCGCCGGCCAGCGACGCGCCGAGCGGGCCGGGGAACAGCTCGGGGAAGAGCGTCACCACGGTGGCGCGCCAGGGTAGACGCGGGGATGCGGCGGGTTCGGGCACGGGCCTGGGTCCTCTCAGTCGGCATGAAGGGCGGGCCAGCTTCAGGCAGGTATTGCCCCACGGCGGCGAGGGATGCAAACCGACTGTGCCGATGCCCCGCGGTGGAGGTGAGGACCGTAACGGCGGCTATGTGCCAAGAGCGGCTGTGACCGGCGCAATAGAATCTGTTGCCGGATCGCCTGCAAGGGGCGGGGCAAGCCCTAGTGGGGAGGTGGAGAAAGATCGTTCTGGGCAGTGTTGGGTGGTGGTTACCGGGCGGCCTTTCAACATCAAAGGCCGCGCAGCTGGCTACCTGCGTGGGCGGGTCTTTGCTTTCCAGGTCGCGTCGTTGCAGCTTGTCTGGATCGTTTTCGCGGCCGTTCCCATTTCGCGCGGGCGATCCCCACGAATGGGCAGAAAAAGGAGCTGAACACTCCGGGTTCCAAGATGGCATCTGGCTCCACAAACCATTGAAAGAGGAGGCACAACAGCGCTGTCGCGAGGAGGCCGGATACTAGTCCGCAGAGATACGCGATTGCGGTTCTCGCGCGACCGCGCTCCGACTGCCGCACCAGCAGGTAAGCTAGCGCTGCCGCAATGATCCCCACGAGCGACAGGGTAACACCTGGCGCGGCGTCGGCGACAAAACTCCACCAGTAGCTCTGCACAGCGCACACTCTGTACTTGTGAGACAGAGGAGGGCAGAATGATTTATTGGCGAAAATAAGGAATGCATCAACAACGTCTCATCGACCATAAGGGCTCACTTCATCGAAGCCGTTCGCAACTGACCAGCTCACGGCGTCACTGCTCGGTAGATCGCCAGCTGTGTGCAGTCAGTGGAGTGAAGGTCGGCTGGAGGTCGCTCCTGGCCTGTTCACCGGCGAATCCGGTGGCGATAGCCGCCACGGTGCTGCCAGCGTGGACGGTAGGAGCTGTATCCGTAGTGCCGAGGCCGATTGTACCTGTAACCGCGGTGGCGATATCCCCGGTAGTAATAACGCGGTCGGAAGTAGCGATAACCGCCGTGGTAATAACGCGGCCGGTAGTAGCGATAACCGCCGTAGTAATAGCGCGGCCGGTAGTACCGATAGCCATAGTATGGGTACCCTCCGTAGTAGTAGCGAGGATAGTATCCATAGCCGTAGCCGTGGCGATATAGTCCCCCCAGGATCAGCGCCGTCGCGATACCCGCGCCGACACCCCATCCCCAACCACGGCGAGCTTCCGCACGGTTCACCGAACCAAGAGTTATCGCCAGAACAAGTACCGCAGTGGCCCCTGCTGCTGTCAGCTTGCGCATGTTCATGATGGCCTCCGCAACGGTTCTCGGTCTTATTCAGCGCTCCGGTTAAGTGGCGGCATTGTCGGTCGGGAGAAACAGCCAAGTCCAAGTCCGCGCAATCGGTCAACGCACCGCACCCGACCTAGTCAGTCGCCCGGTGTTAACAGGGTGCGACATGGGTTGTACATCAGGTAAAACCCCCGATCTCCCGCCCTTTTCCGAAAGATGGGATCAAGAATTGCAGCAACCCGAAGCTAGGGTTGCCCGCTCTCGCAGAAGCGTTTGCTGCATCTGCTTGCTCAGGACCGGAAGGGTCACGACGGACCCACCGCTGCGGTGAGCGGCTCGCCGCGCCCGCTCACCTACGCCATCCCCCGCGCCAGCGCATACACCGCCCGGCTCGCCGGCACCGGCTCGCCGAGCTTGTCGGCCAGCTCCACCACCACGCCCAGGAGGCCTTCCACCTCCAGGGGGCGGCGGGCCTCGGCGTCGTTGAGCATGGAGGTGCGGAAGTCGCCGAGCTTGGCGGTGACGGCGAGGCGCTCCTCCACGGTCATGGGCAGCTGCAAGCCGAGGCGGTCGCCGACGCGGGCGAACTCGGCCATCAGCGCGGCCAGCAGCTCGGCAAGGCGCGGATCGCCGAAGAGGCCGTGGGCCGAGCGCTTAACGATGGCGCTCACCGGGTTCATGCTGGCGTTGCCCCACAGCTTGGCCCAGATTTCCGTGCGGATCTCGGGGGTGACGGAGCAGGCGAGGCC
>JBAPMW010000496.1:0-8257 GCA_049278815.1 Hyphomicrobiaceae bacterium | reverse complement strand
GGAAGTCCGTCTCCGCCGGCTCGCCGGGCGGCCGGCGCACGAGCACGATGCGGCGATAGGTGCTGGGAATTGCGGAGGCGGTCATCCGTGTCTCTCCCTGGGAGCGCTTCTTTGGGCTGCGGCGTGGCAGCGCGAGCGTAGCTCCTGTTGACCGGCGGTGGGAAGAGCCCGCGAGTGGACCACCGCCTATCGTGCCTATCCCGCCTCCAGGCGATCCGCCGGGTCGAGCCCCGACCGCACCTGCGCCAGATAGGCGCTGCGGTCCGGGCGCGGCGGCTGGCCGAGGTAGTACTGCCAGAACGCGGTCGTCGCCAGGGTTACCCGCCGCCAGGCCCGCGCACCGGCAGCGTCCGAGGCGTCGACATCGCGGCTGAAGCGGGCGGCGCTTACCGGCTCGCCGGCGAAGGTCATGTGGTCGGCGCCGGCCAGCACCAGGAGCTGCTTGGCGCCGACCGGCAGATGGCCGTAGACGGCCAGCCGGTAGGGCAGGGGCATGCCCAGCCGCCTCGCCTCGGCGCCGCGCCCGAACGTGACGGTGCCGTCATGGTCGCCCGTGACGCAGAAGAAGGGCATCCTGATTCCGCTGACGGTGCCAACCGTCGCGGAGCTGGCTCCGGGCGACAGCGCGATGGCGCCGGCGATGGTGAAGCTGTCCTGCCCGCGCCTTGCCGCGCCGGCCAGCGCCTGCACCGTCAGCGCGCCGAAGGAATGGCCGGCAATGCCGATGCGGGCCGGGTCGATGGCCGCCTCCAGGTCCGGCGCCGTCAGGCAGCGGCCGATGGCGTAGCGGCAGTCGCTGACGCGATGGGCATACTGGGCGGGCGCGAGCGCTGCGGCCAGGTTGGCGCGGAGGCTGCGGCGCGAGGTGTCCCAGATGCCCTCGTCGGTGCCCGGATGCGCCAGCGTGGCCACCACGAAGCCCGCCTGCCTCCAAGCCTCGCACCAGGCCGCCCCGTTGCTCAGGCCGCTGCCGAGCCCCGGCGAGTAGACCAGCAACGGGCGCAGCATGCCGGCCGGAGCTGCGGTCTCACCGGCGCCGGGCAAGCGCAGCCGCAGGCGGATGCGCCGGCGCGTGCCGGGGTCCAGCAGCACCTTATCCGTCCAGGGCGGGAGCCCGCCCTGTCCGGCGTGCGGCGGCTGCGGCGCCTCGGCCGGGGCGTGGTGCGAGTGCGTCAGGCCGATCAGGGCGGCCGGCAGGCCAACGAGAAGCTTGCGACGGTCGAGGGCCATTTCAGGTCGCGCCCCCCATTGGCTCGAGCACTGGCCTCAAGACGCTTGCCGAACATCGGCAACGCCGACCGCCAACGAACGCGCAGCCTACCAATCGAAATGCGGCGATATGCTCGATGACAGCCGGCCTCAAGTCCAGGCGCGCAGGGCGAGGGTGTCGCCGCAGCGCCAATGACGCAGCAATCGAACGCTTCCGGGACGGCAGATGCCGCCGCCCTTCGTAGGCTCCTGCTACGAAGGGGATCGTGGTGGCGCGCGGCAATCGGGGAAAGGGCGCGCGCAGGACGCTGGAACAAGCCTGCGCGCGCCAGGACCAAGGACCAGCGGGGCTTACGAGCCTGGACCGGCGTCGAAGTTGACCTTGTCCACCAGCTCCGAGGCGCGCTTGCGGTGCTTGGCGATGTTGTCCAGGGGCAGCGTGTCGGCCTTGAGCTCCCCCCAGCTCTGGACGATATCGGAAGGGGGCACGCTGGGGCTCACCGGGTACTCGTTGTTGGCGGTGGCATAGAGCTTCTGCGCCTGGTCGGAGGCGAGGAACTCCATCAGCTTGAGGGCGGCGGCGCGGTTCGGCGCGTGCTTGGCCATGGCGACGCCGGAGATGTTGACATGGGTGCCGCGGTCCTTGGCGTTGGGGAATATGAGGCGGATGGCGGCGGCCCACTGCTTCTGCTCGGGGTTCTTCTTGTTCATCGACATGACCCCCATGTAGTAGGTGTTCCCGAGCGCGATATCGCATTTACCCGAGGCGATGTCGCGGGCCTGCTCGCGGTCGCCGCCGGCGGGCTTGTGCGCGAGATTGTTCTTCACGCCCTTCAGCCATTGCTCGGTAAACGCCTCACCCTTGTGGGCGATGATGGTGGCGAAGAGCGAGGTATTGTAGGCGTGCTGGCCGGAGCGGGTGCAAATCTTGCCCTTCCATTTCGGGTCGGCCAGCTCCTCGTAGGTGATGCTGTCCTGCTTCACGCGCTCCTTGGAGGCGTAGACGACCCGCGCGCGCATGGTGAGCCCGAACCAGTGGTTGCCGGGGTCACGCAGGTGGCTGGGGATCGCCTTGGCGAGCACGGCCGACACGACGGGCTGCGTGAGCCCTGCGTCCTTGGCCTCGGACAGGCGGCCGGCATCGACCGTCAACAACACATCGGCGGGGCTGTTGGCGCCCTCGGCCCCCAGGCGCTCGTTGAGGCCGGCGGCGGCGTAGATCACGTTGGTCTTGACGCCGGTCTTGGCGGTGAACGCCTTGAGCAGCGGGTCAATCAGCTGCGGCTGGCGGTAGGAGTAGATGTTCACCTCCTCGGCCGAGACCGCAGCAATGCCGCCTGCGAGAGCGGCCAGAGCGAGAGCGATGCGTGCTGCGCGCGTGCCAGGGTGTGCCTTTCGTGCGGCTCGCATCATGTCCTCCAATCGGCGGGCTCTGGTAACGCCACGGGACCAGGCGCGTCCGGCCTCGGTGGCGCTATCTAGAGCGAATGTATACGATTGTTGTCAAGATTATATGACCGCGGCGAGGCGGGCTTCAAGCTGAGACCCGGCAGTTGGTGCGGTTGCCCGGCGAGATCGGGATCACGCCCGACTGGGCGAGCTTGGTCGCGCCGTCCCACCGGGCACGGCTGCAACACCAGGAAGCTTGGCCGCGCGGGGCGGCACCGCAACCTTGCGGGCGTTCACCGGCCTTTTACCGCCACCGCGCTATGCAATGGCTCCGCCTGCGATGACGTTGGCGTGCCAGCGCCGGTCTGGGGTTTCGGCCGGCCCGGCGTGCGTCTCGCCCAATGTCGCGCGTCCATCGCTGCAGCCGCGGCCATGCTCAGGCCGCGGCGACAACGGGTCGTTGGTCATGCAAAGCGTACCGAGTGAGGCCGGTGAGGCCGCAAGAAGGCTGGCGCAGGTCATCTTCCAGGTGCTGGAGTTTCTCTGGAGCTGGTCGTTCGGCCAGATCCTGGCCATGTTCCGTCTGCCTCTCAACAGCCTGCCGCTCTGGAAGCAGATGCTGTTCGTGCTGGTCCTGGCGGCGCTTGGCTATATGTTCCACAGGATCTCGAAGGACTTCCTGAAGGCGCTGCAGTCGGTGGTGAGCGCCGTGGTCGGCTTCGGGACCGCGATGATCGGCATGCTGCCGCAGATCGTCTGGGCCGGCCTCATCGCCTTCGGCGGCGCCTGGGTCATGACCAACATGAACCCGACGTGGATTCCGGCGGTGCTGCGGTGACGGGGTCAAGCGCGAATGGCGAGTAGCGAGTGGCGAATGGCTGTCCACCATTCGCCATTGGCCATTCGCCCAAACCGGGCGGGAGCAACGACGAAGCGGCATCGTCGCCATCCCATGGCTCACCCCAGGAGGTTTCTACAGAAGCCCTGGCCGGTCAGGCGCACGCGCATGGCACGGTGCGCGGTGGCGCCGATCTCGCGCGCGAGGTCGGGATTGGACGCCAGCGTCTGCAACAGCTCGGCGGCGTGCTCGACGTCGGGATCCGCCCACTGCCCCTCGGTGGCGCAATACTTGCGCTGCGGGTCGGCCACGTCGCACAGACGGTAGCGCACCGGGAGCGAGTTCTGCTCGGTCATATAGTCCATGTTGCCGGACCAGCCGGTTGCGACCACCGGCAGGCCTGAGCACATCGCCTCGGCCAGCGGCAGGCCGAAGCCTTCGGCCCGGTGCAGCAGGGCGTAGGCATCCGGCATGCCCCACCATTGAAGGAGCTCCGGCCGGGTGAGGGGCTTCCAGGCGATCTGGATGTTGCGCGCCCGGCCGACGGCCCGCAGGATTGCGGTACGGGCCGGCGCGTAATGGTCGGCGGCAGTGACGAGCATGCGCAGACGACGGTCCTTGCGATCGCCGAATGCCAGCCGGAAGGCGCGGATCAGGGCTACGGGGTTCTTGCGCTCGAAGCCGGAGCCGACCGAGAGCGTAGAGACCACGGTGAAGGGCTGGTCCGGCCGCGCCGCGCCCGTGGCGAAGGGCGACAGCGGCGGATGGTCGAGCGCGACCGGGTGCGGGCACACCCGCACCGGCTGTCCGGCACCGAGCGTGCAGACGGCGTTGGCCGTGAAGAGGCTCGGCACGGCGATCTCATGCACGACGGGGAGGCCCCGCTCCCAGCTGCGCGGCACGCGCGTCAGCTCCCAGGCCCAATAGCCGGTGACGAGCTTTTCCTTGAGGAAGTCGCGGCCGATCGAGCCAAGCGCGAACGGTGCATAGGGGGCGCCGACCACGAGCAGCACGTGCGCAGGGCCGCGCCAGCCGCTCGCGTCCGGAATGCCGTGTGCAATGTTGCCGGCGACCTCATGGAAGTAGCGGCCGAGGTCATGGCCCAGCACGCGATAGCCGTCGTTCTTGAGCGCCGTCGCCGCCAGGCGCGCCGACTGCCCGATGCCGGACGGGCTCGACAGGAGCCCGATGACGATGCGCGGGACGCCGCGGTCGCGCAGGAGGTCGCGGCACGCGTCGGCGAGACGAGGCTTGGCGCCTGCCGCCTTCTGGCGCACCCCGGGCGGCGTGCGCCGCCACAGTGCCGTTGCCGCCCGATGCAGCAGTTGCGACATGGAATGAGGTCCCCAGTGACAGGGTGGCCCGACCAACGCAACGCAACGAGAACCGCCTCACGCAGGGACCGCCTGTGTCCCTGGCGATAGGACGTGGGCTTCGGGAGCGTCGGCCAAGGCAAGCGGGCCGGCACGCCGATTGGTGTTTCTGGGATAGCGATGCATCAATTACCGGTAAAGCGGGATACTCCCAAACAGGATTATCAATCCACATGCTTTTCGTAAAAAACGCATGTCACTATTGCCTATCGTGTGCAGTTTCATAGCATGGATACACATTTAGACGGTTGTCTGATATCTCATGTGATAATGCATATCGCATCTATAAAAAGCGTCGCGCGCATTCATGCAATTATACTGTGGACTTGATTTGCCGGCTCTATTCGATCGTATCGGGGCTTGCCATGCTGGGTCAAAGCTTCAGTGAGGGATGCACGCATGCTGGATGCTCTGGGAGACCCCCCCCTTCCCCTGCACAAGAGCGCCGGCCGCGATCTGATTGACGGGGCGCAGCGCGTCAATCTGTGGGCGCGGCTCGGCTGGATGGAGGTGAAGCGGCGCTATCGCCGCACCGTCATCGGCCCGTTCTGGAGCGTCGTCAGCCTGGCGGTTCTGGTGGGCACGATCGGTATGATCGGATTGGGGCTCTGGAATCAGGATCCCCACACATATCTCCCCTATCTGACCGCCGGCGTGCTGGCCTGGATGATGATCTCAACCAGCCTCGGCGAGGCGTGCGGCGTATTCATCGCCAATACCAGCCTGTTTCGCAACTCGCGCTGCGACTTCTCCCTCCTCGCCTATGCTCTGATATGGCGCAATTTCCTGGTTTTTCTCCACCACTTGGTGGTTTACGCGGCCGTTGCCCTGTTGCTCGCACCGAGCCATCTTCTCAACCCCGCGACCTTGCTGCTGCTCCCCGGTCTGGTCTTGCTGGCCCTGAACGGGGTCTGGGTCACGCTGCTCCTGGGGCTGGCGTGCCTGCGCTTCCGCGACATCCAGCCGGCTGTCACCAGCGCGCTTCAGATCGGCCTTTTTATGACCCCCATTCTCTGGCCTGCGGAGCAACTGGTCGGACGTGGGCGGCTGGTGTTCGTTCACCTCAATCCCTTCCACCACTGCGTGGAAATGGTGCGGGCGCCGCTCCTGGGCACCGTCCCGGCGGCGGAGAGCTACCTGGCGGTGGCCGGCCTCGCGGTGATCGGCTGGCTCGTCACCTACTGGCTGTTCGGACGCTTCCGCGCGCGCATTCCCTACTGGAGCTGAGAAAACGCGATGGCAACCGTTATCGTGGACGACATCCACGTCGAGTTCCCCATCTACGGCAGTGCCCGCAGCCTGAGGCAGACGCTGTTTGCGCGCGCCACCGGCGGGTTGATCCAGCGCGACGCCAGCCGGCAGCGGCGGGTGGTCGTGCGGGCACTGAGCGGCGTATCGTTCGCCTTGCACGAGGGCGACCGCCTCGGCCTCGTGGGCGGCAACGGCGCCGGCAAGTCGACGCTGCTCAAGGTGCTGGCGGGCGTCTACCAGCCGGCCGCGGGCCAGGTGCTGGTGAGCGGCAAGATCACCTCGTGCTTCGATATCCTGCCGGGCCTCGACCCCGAGGATACCGGCTACGAGAACATCGTCACGGGCTGCCTTCTCCTGGGCATGCCGCGCGAGGCTATCGAGCGCACCATTGCCGACATCGAGGAGTTCAGCGAGCTCGGCGAGTACCTGGGCCTGCCGGTGCGCACCTACTCCGCAGGCATGATGGCCCGGCTCGGGTTCGCGCTCGCGACCGCCGTGGAGCCCGGCATCCTGCTGGTGGACGAGGGGATCGGCGCGGGCGATGCGCGCTTTGCCAAGCGTGCCTCGGAGCGCCTTGGCGCGTTCGTGCAGCGGTCCAGCATCGTGGTGCTTGCCAGCCACTCCGAGGCGCTCATCCGCGACTGGTGCAACAAGGCGGCGCTGATCGACGCCGGCCGGCTGCTGCTGATCGGCGGGGTCGACGAGGTGCTGAAGGCCTACCACCGACGCAACCAGCCCGCGCCGCTCCCGGTGGCAGCCGAGTGACCGGGCTTGGCCACAAGAGGGGGGCCAGAGACTCAATCCGGGGTCAATCCGGCAGGACAGTGCGCCGGATCGGGTCGTGCAGTGGCCGGGCGGCGCCGTTACCCACGCGGCGCAGGCGCTCCACCAGGCTGAGGGAGCGCCGCCGCCGGCGCTCCTCGGCCTGGATGGCGAGAAGCAGCAGCCCGGTGACGACGGCGCTGCGGTCGTGCCCGAGGAACGCCTCCTCGAACCTGTCCCGCACCTCGTCGGGAACACTGAATCTCATCGTGGCCATGGGAAATGCTCTTACTCGGGACGGGGTTCGACCGGTCGGGTCGGCGGCAGTATGCAATCTCTCCGGGCAGAAGCAAGCACATGCCACCGAGGCGCGATGTCGCTGGCGCGGAGCGGCGCCCTTCCATCTTGTGCAGCACCGCGAGACGCTGGGTGCAGTAGCGCTTGGTCTTGGGTTCTGCTGTCGCACATTACCTGGAGCGCTTTCCATCTGCTATGAAACGGCAATCCTTCCTTCGCGAGCCGCCAACACCACCGGCCCCGCCAGCAAGCGTTGGCGAGGTGCGACGGGTGCGCGAGTGCCTACGCCGCAACCATGAAAGGGGGCGGTTGCCCGCCCCGACGGGTTGCCTTTGGGCACCCGCGCCGACGGCGTTTGTGCATCCCGCTGCAAGCTGCGGCCACCGCATGGCGTGGACCTGAGGTCAGACGCCGCAGTCACGGTCGGCCATGTGCCTCTCGGCGGTCTCCTGCTCGGCGCCATTACTGGCGCTCCACCGGAAACGGTCGCAGCGGGACGCCTGGATCTCGGGCCATCTCGCCCTCCTTCCAGGCGCCGGCCGTCTACACGTGAACGTCGGATGGCGCCATCCACGTCCCGTCGCAACAGACGACCGCGAATTATAGGCACGGCGCCGGGTGGGCGGAGATTGGCGGCATGCAGAGAGATGGTGGTTGAGGCTGATGGCCAAATCTGGCGCCCTGCGGTGACAGCTCAGTCCTGACGTTACGCTGAACGGCAATGCTCCGAGCATTCCGAGAACGAAGGCGACACGCCGTGGACGCATACGTGCGATGACCGCCAGAATCTCGATGGTCCAGTGAGGCGGCTCGACGGCGTCGATCCGGTGCTCGCGGATGGCCTGAAGCAGTGCCAATGCCTTATCGAGATGGGGCTCTGTCCCTGGATCGCGGATCACCCATTTGACGGCGACGCTGGCATCCAGGACCACCCTCATGGTCGGCCTTCCATGCGAACCCGCCGGATTTCTTCATCGGTTGCTGGCGGGTCTTCCGTCCTGATCCGCAACAGCTCCGCAATGAGTGCGTCGAGGTCCTTGTCCTGCTTGGCGCGCCGCTTCTTCTCCTCGATGGCTCTGCGCATCAATTGAGCCACGACAGCGCTCTTGTTCTCGCCCTCGAACGCCTTGTTGAAGGC
>JBAPMW010000495.1:0-3882 GCA_049278815.1 Hyphomicrobiaceae bacterium | reverse complement strand
CTCAGGAAGGCTTTGGCTGCCCGGAAGCCGGTCACTCCAAACCCTCTCCGCCGCAGGTAGAGCTGGACCGAATCGAGAATGGCTTCGTCGTCGTCGATCAGCGCCACATCGAGCTTGTCAGGCATTTCGTACACCCTCGGCAATGGGCAGCGTGATTGTGACTGTCGCTCCGTCGCGCCCGCTGTGAATGCACAGCTCACCGCCATGCGCTTCGGCAATCGAGCGGCAGAGAGAGAGCCCGATGCCAAGGCCATCGGGCTTGCTCGTCTGCAGTGGCGGTGGAGCATCTCCACCGAAAGCAGGCGGAAAGCCCGGGCCGCTATCGCTGACGCTGAGCCGCACGAATTGCGGCTCCCGGCGCTCTGCGACGATCCTTATCTGGCGCGTGGCACAATTCGCCTCGGCGATGGCCTCTGCGGAATTGCGGGTGAGATTGATGAGGACCTGCTCGACCTGAAGCCTGTCAGCCATGACGGGCGGCAGATCGCTGCCCACCTCTATTTTCAGCGTGACATTCAGCGGCTGGAGGTCCGTCCGCGCAAGATCGGCCGCCTCCTGGACGATGCGAGTGACTCTCGTCGGCACCAGGTCGCAGCGCCCCATGCGAACGAGAGCCCTAAGGCGCCGAACGACGTCGGCTGCCCGACCGATCTGCACGGCCGCCTTGTTGGCCATCTCGACTGTGGACGCATCGCGCAAGCTCTCGGTCTGCAGGGACTCCGCCACAAGACCCGTATACGTTCTTGCTGCCGAAAGCGGCTGATTGATCTCGTGGGCGATGGTCGCGGCGAGCTCGCCCATGCTGCCGAGCCGCGACAAATCCGATAGCGCGTTCTGGTTCATCCGCAGCCGAGCTTCAGCCAGACGGCGCTCGCTCACCAGCACGCCGGCAACCAGCCCTGTCAGGGCCAATACCAGCATGCGGGCCTGGAAATCCAGCACATCGACGGTGCGGGCGGTGATGAACAGCAGGGCGATCACCAATCCGATCTGAATGAGGACCAGCGCCGCACTGACGCCCTCGATACCGGACCGCACAGCAATCCAGGTGAGAGGCAGGAACAGCAGATAGAACAGCTGCAGCTGATCGAACTGGGTAAAGATGACAGCGACCCACAC
The DNA here is from genome assembly GCA_049278815.1 of Hyphomicrobiaceae bacterium. Lineage (GTDB taxonomy): Bacteria > Pseudomonadota > Alphaproteobacteria > Rhizobiales > Hyphomicrobiaceae > AWTP1-13. The sequence continues at coordinate 2,763 of JBAPMW010000495.1, read as the reverse complement.
GGTCAGCGCGACGCTGCTGCCCATCAGCACCGCCACCTCCCACCTCGGTCGCAAGAACTCGCGTGCCGTGACAAGGAGACCGAAAGGTGTGATCACGGCGACGCCAATCATGTCCCCCACCCAGCATCGGAGCAACCCGGCCGAGATGTCCTGCGCAGGCAGCAACTCGGTTGCGAGGAGCAACGTTATGTAGGCGAACGCCGTGACAGCGCTCGCGATCACCGCCACCATCAGCAGCAGGAAGAGGTCACGCACAGATGACAAGGAGGGGTCGAAGGCGAGCGAAGGCCGCAGCAGGATGATGTGCGCCAGTCCATACACGGCGCCCCGCATCAGGGCTTCAGCGGTGGCGACCCAGAAGGGAACGGGCAGGCCCCTCACAATCACGTTGGCCAGGATCAGGGCTGCCAGATACACCGGAAGGGTACGGGGTCCGTAGCGCAGAACGAGAACGAAGCAGAGACCGGTCGAGGGGTTCCACGGCGTAATGCCGAACGCGCCGAAGGGATGAACGAAGCTGAGCCAGTCAAGCAACAGGTGGGCCGCTATGTAGACGCCACCGATCAGGGCCATGCGTAAGGAGGTCGCTTTCATCCCCGCGCCCTTGTCCGATTTAGTGCTTGGTCGCGTCCTGCCAGCCGAACGTGGCAGCCTTAGGATGGGGCCAGGGTTTCGATCCGCTTTCGCTCCGCGAAAACCGCTCATGGAGGGCGCGCGCTTCGGGTCGCCCCAGTTCAGCCCATGAAGGCAGACCCAGCCAGGGCACCGCGAGCTTGCCCTCGGAGCCGGCAGGGGGAACTCCCCTAGGGCAAACACCCGCGGCGTTCGTACCGGATTGCGCTAGGGCTGTGGAGGTTTCAGAAACGGTCGGCTCAAACGGTGAGGGAGCCACTGCATCGTTGAGCCGGCGACAGATGCTCCTGACCGTCGATTTGCCGCACGGGACAGTCGACCTCCACCCGTGAGGCTGCGGGGCATGGGCGTGCTTGCCGTCGCTGCTCGAGCTTTCCAGATCGTCCAGCACCCAACGGGCTCATCGGCCCCATCCAAGACCGGCAACAAAGTGAAAGGAGCCTGTCATGCGCTACATCACTGCACTGTTGACGCTCGTTCTCGTCCTCGGCATCGCAGCCGTAACACACCAGGATACGGCGCTGGCGCAGACCGCAACGGAAGCTAAGACTCCCGCCCCGGTGACAACCGTGCCAGCCCTCAAGGCGAAGGACCTGGAAGGCCTCGACGCGTTCGGCTCGGACGGTCAGCAGGTCGGAAAGGTCGTCAAGGTGAACGTGCTGACCGACGGCAACGTGAAGGATGCCCAGATCCGCTCGTCCGGATTCTTCGGCTTTTTCTCGAGCGAGTACGTCGTGCCGGCCGACAAGCTGAGCGTCAAGGGCGGTCGCGTCGCAATCTCAATGACCAGCGAGGAGGTGAAGAAGCTGACCAAGTGAGAGCCGGTGGCTGCCATGCGGCTGCAGCCCTAAGGGCTGCAGCCGTTCATGGTCGCCGACGTTGCCCCCCTGGTTCCAGGCCCGTTGTCGAAGCCGCTCCCCAAGAAATCGCCCTTTACACCAGGCCCAAAGGCGAGGTGCACGTGGAGGAGGCTGTTGTCGTCGGCTGGACCGCTATCCGGTTGATATGAGGCGAAACAATTCATCCGTCATCCCCGCGCCGCTCGCCTGTTCACCGCCAAGGAGCTGGCCTCCTCCCGCCATCCGGCGTGGGTCGCGCAGGAGGCGAGGTGAGGTGTCAGTCAGACCCGGAGGATCTAACACCGCACCGGCGCACGGACCGCAATTCCGCCGTTCTCCCTGTTTAGGGCACCGCGCATTCGTTAATCCCAAGCTGAGGGAGGCGTGTCATGACCAAGAACCTCCGCAACCTCGACGACCTGCCCTGCTTTTGAAGCCTCAAGCAAGCGTCGCAGATCCTATCCCTCCGAGACGCACGTCAAGCGCGGCGACCGCGTCGTGCGCGGCGACGTGGAGCTGGTCGAGAAGCTCGGGCGCCGCGACCTGTGCCCGTGCGGCTCCGGGAGGAGGTTTCAAGCGCTGCTGCCTCAGGGATGGCCGCTATGACGGCGCCGAGCGCGCCTATTACTTTCAGGCCGAAGGGATAGAAGGGGAATGGGGAATGAGCTTGAGGCAAAGGCCACCATTCCCCACTCCCGACCTCCCCACTCCCCATCTCTACCCTCTACCCTCTATCCTCTACCCCCTGGCCCCGTGGCACATCGGCTACAGCTGCCCCGACAACGCACGGCGGCGACCGACGGGTCACGATGGCGGCCAAGGTTTGCTGTAAATCAATGCACAAGCGACAATTGTGCGGCTCGCTTCGCATCGGAGGAGAGGAATTCAAATGCGCGCCCCGCTTGCCTTGCTTCTGTCCGCGATCCCCTTCGCGGTGAGCGTGATCGCGCCGGCCGAGGCCCGGCGAGGGCCGAAGGAGCCCGATTCCGGCTATGTCACGGCCGAGAGCCGCTACGGACCGCAGACCATCTCCGGGCCCGTGCGCATCAATGCGCGGGGGCTGCGCGAGGTGCGCCTGCCGGGCGGCACCTGGATCGAGTGCCGCCGCAGCTGCGCCAACACGCTGCGCCAGGAGACCATCGACTTCTGGTACATCCGCAGCAACGTCGACCCGTCCGGCGACGACGGGCCGGGGTATCTCACGTACCGCTTCCACTACTAGAGCATCTTCCACTTGATGTGGATCGTGCCAGGACCAATCTGCGAAAGCGCTTCCATTGCAGAGCGCTCG
>JBAPMW010000494.1:0-12743 GCA_049278815.1 Hyphomicrobiaceae bacterium | reverse complement strand
GGCGGCAGCGGCGGCCAGCGAGCGGATCGGCGAGGCGTCGGGAACGTCGGGAAGCGCCCGCGCCGAGCCGGCCTTCTCGCGGGCCGAGGCGATGCGCACACCGGCCTTCTGGCTGCTGGGGCTCTATACGATCGCCATCTTTCCGGTCCAGGCGGGCGTGAGCCTGCATCAGGCCCCGCATCTGATCGAGCGCGGCCTCGCTCCGGCAACTGCGGCGGGCATCGTCAGCGTCTTCTCCCTTGCGGCCGGGCTCGGCAGCGTGGCTTTCGGCCTGGGCGGCCGGCGCCTTGGCGTACGCACGAGCCTTGCCCTGGCTGCGGGGCTGGCGGCAGCCGGCACGCTGCTGATGCTGGCCATCGCGGCGCCGCTCGACGGGTACGCCGCGGCCGGCTGCTTCGGGGCCGGCATCGGCGGCGTCCTCACCATCGTGCCGCTGGCGTGGGCGGACTATTTCGGGCGCAACAGCTTCGGGGCGATCCGCGGCGCGGCGCTCACAATGCAGGTCACGGCGCAGGCCGCGGGACCGCTGCTGTCGGGCTACCTGCGCGATCTCACCGGCGACTACACCGCCTCGCTCGCCGCATTCGCCGCTCTCTCCGTCCTCGGCGTGCTCCTTGCCCTCCTCGCCCGCGCGCCGCAGCGATCGGCCCAATCGAGGTCTTGACCCGCGCGCCCATGGCCACTGCGTGCAGTCTCAAGTCAGGCTGGTCGGCCGGATCGCTCCGATGTCCTCGGCGATCCGAAACCCGATGTCGCTCCTGCGCAGGTCCGGGGGCGCTGCATGGCGGCGCGCCGACCTGAGGCCTCGGGCATGATTGAGCCAGGAGCCGCCGCGCACGACGCGCTTGCAGTCCACCGTGCCCGGCCGCGCGCCGCCGTCGGGAGCGGCGCCGGCGTGGCTCGGCTGCCAGCAGTCCTCCACCCACTCCCAGACATTGCCGTGCACCTGGTACAGCCCCCACGGGTTTGGCGCGTAGCTGGCGACCGGAACCGTCTGCTGGCGCCCCACGCGGCAGGCGTCGCCGGAGCCGGAGGTGGAGTCGGGTTTGCAGTTGGCTTGATCCGGTGCGAGCGATGTGCCCCACCAGTAGGGCGTCGTGGTGCCGGCCCGGGCGGCGTACTCCCACTCCGCCTCGGTGAGCAGGCGAAAGCGCCGCCCCGTCCTCGCCGCCAGCCACGCCACATAGGCCGTGGCATCCTTCCAGCTCACGCACACGGCGGGATGATCGCCGCCTTGCGCAAAGCCGGGGCTGCGGAACGAGCCCGGTCGGTCTTGCCAGCTCGCACCGTCCCACTGGCTGCATATTGCGCCTGCCGGATGCCCGGCATCGGCTGCGAAAGCGGCGAGCTGGTCCACGGTGACAGCGAACCTTCCCACGCCGAACGGCCTTTCGATGGCGATCGGCTGCTGCGGCCCCTCCACGGGCAGACGGCCACGCTCATCGTCGGGGGATCCCACGAGGAAAGTCCCCGCCGGCACCACCACCATCTTGGGAACCGGGTCGAGCATGCGCCGCATTTCAGCGTGAGAGACAGGCTTTGCCGATGGTCTACCGAAAGAGCACCCCCGGTCAACCGCTGGACATGGTGCGCTGAGGGCCAGCGGACGGCCACGGCACCGTAGCCACGGACGAGCCTCGATGGTACTTGTCTGGTCCTTCCGCGTCGGCGGTCACAAGAGGGGGCCTCGCGACATGCGGCATTGTCCCTTTGCTCGGTCTTGCATCCAATGAATGGGTTCCTGCAACGCCTTGGGGAGGAGGGAGCGAGGGTCCTCCTGGGGGCAGTCCTTTTCGGCCTGCTCGGCATCGCTGCTGCCGTGCTCGCACGCAGCCTGACCCGGCGCGGCAAGGTCCGGATCGAGGCAGGCGCCGGCCGCACCCGTATATCCCCGATCGTCCTGCTCCTCTGCCTGCTGTGCGCAGCCGCGGCTGCGGGGTTCCTGGCGCTCGGTCTCCACGATCGCGAGACGCTGCGCGACCCGGGTCAGCTCTATGCCTGGGCGGGGCTGATCGGCGCCTTTGCCATCTCTGCGCTGGCCGTCGCGCCCTTCACGCGTCACACCTGGGAATGGGACGCAACAGGCCTGCGGTGGCGCGGCGCGTGGCGGAGCGCGGCGCTGCGCTGGCCCGACATCGTGCGGCTCGGCAAGTCATGGGATGGACGCTTGTTCGCTGCCGACGCAGCGGACAGGCGAATTTACTGGTCCGAGTACACCCTGGCGCACGAGGATCTCCTCCGCGCGATCCTGAAGGCACGCCCGGATCTCACGCCGCCGGAATAGTCGGCCATCGGCTTGCACAGGTCTCAGTGATCAGGCTTGGTCCTGCACGGCGAGCAGGGTGCCCTCATAGAGGGCCGCCAGCGGGACGCGGAAGCCCCATTCCGGCAGCTCGAGGAGAGCGTCGAGCCCGTTCAGCTCGACCGGCTCCCAGCCCGCCGCCCGCGCCCGCATCTCCACGCGCACCTGCTTCTGCTGGATGAGCAGGAAGTAGAGGTTCAGCGGATGCTGGAGGTAGCGGCGGCTCTTGGCGGCGATGTCCTTGTCGGTGTTGCTGTCGGACAGGACCTCTGCGACCAGGTAGAAGCGGTCGGCATAAAGGACATCGAAATCAACAGGCGTCTCCAACACGGCCACGTCCGCCTCGGGGCGAAAGCTCGCCACGTCGGGCACCATGAGTCCCACCTCCTGCACCGCAAGCAGATTGCGCTTTTGTTGCCGGAAAAGAGTGTTGAGCTCAAAGGCGAGGTTCGTGGCAATCACCTGGTGCGGAACAGTTGGTGGCGGCATCATCATGGCGACCCCGTCGATCAGCTGCCAGCGCTCCTCCTCCGGGCGGGACTCGATGAACGCGAGATACTCCTCGACCGTGAACTTGCCGTCCGTCCGCACGGGAAAGGGAGTGTTCATCGGGCATCTCGTTCGGCTGCGCCGGGGCTAGAGACCTTACCCTGTCCGCTCTCAGCCAGCGCCTCGTCGGCGATCATGACATTAGCATATAGCCTCGGCGGGATTATTGCCAGGACCGGGAACCATCGCGGGATGCAGAAATTCGATCTCCACGCTTATATCGAGCGCTCCAGAAGGGGATCGTGCTTCGTCTGCAGCTATCTGGCCGGGCACCCTGACTACGAGCACGAAGCGATCTACGGCGATGGGCGCGTGGTGGCGTTCCTCAGCCGATATCCCACGCTACGGGGGTATACGATTGTGGCACCTCGCGCGCACGTCGTTGACGTGACGGGGGATTACCGCTTGTTCCGCCGCGTCACCGATGTCGTGCACGACGTGGCCGAGGCGCTGAAAGCGACGCTGCCGACAGAGCGGGTGTACCTGATGTCGCTGGGGAGCCATCAAGGCAATTCGCACGTCCATTGGCACGTTGCGCCCCTCCCACCCGGCGTGCCCTACGAGCGACAGCAGTTCCACGCCGTGATGGCCGAGAACGGCGTGCTCGAAATTCCACCGAATGAGCAGGCGGCACTGGCGGCGCGCATTCGCGCAGGAACGCTGTCGCTTGGGTCCTGCGCAGTGACGACCCAAGCTACGCCCTTCGCACTACTCCGCCGCCACGCGTGGCCCGTACCCCATCTTGGCGTTGAGCTTGTCGAGCAAATCCGCCGCCGCGGCGGGAATATTCGTACCCGGCCCGAACACGGCGGTGGCGCCGGCCTTGTGGAGGGCTTCGTAGTCGGACGGGGGGATGACACCTCCCACCACGATCATGATGTCGGCGCGGCCCTCCTTCTCCAGGGCGGCCACGAGGTCAGGCACCAACGTGAGGTGTCCGGCCGCCAGCGACGACACGCCGACGATGTGGACGTCGTTCTCCACCGCCTGGCGCGCGGCCTCGTCGGGGGTGGCGAACAGGGGGCCGAGATCCACGTCGAAGCCCAGGTCGGCGAAGGCCGAGGCGATCACTTTCTGCCCGCGGTCGTGGCCGTCCTGGCCCATCTTGGCGACCAGGATGCGCGGGCGGCGGCCGTCGGCGGCCTCAAAGGCGGCGCACAGGCGCCGCACGCGCTCCACCTCGCTCGCCATGGAGCTCGCCTCCGTGCTGTACACGCCCGAGACCACGCGCACGTCGGCCCGGTGCCGGCCCCAGACCTTCTCCATGGCTTCGGAGATCTCGCCGACCGTAGCCTTGGCCCGCGCCGCGTCCACCGCGCGCTCCAGCAGGTTGCCGGCGCCGGTGCGCACGGTCCCGGTGAGCGCATCCAGCGCCGCCGCCACGGCGGCAGAGTCGCGCTCCGCCTTGAGGCGCGCGAGCTTGGCGATCTGGCTTTCGCGCACGGCCTTGTTGTCGACCTTCAGCACCTCGATCCCGGCTTCGCCGGCGACGCGGTGCTTGTTCACGCCGACGATGGTCTGCGCGCCGGAGTCGATCCTGGCCTGGGTGCGCGCCGAGGCCTCCTCGATGCGCATCTTGGGGATGCCGGCGGCAATCGCCTTGGCCATGCCGCCCAGGCTCTCCACCTCCTCGATATGGCCCTGCGCCTTGCGCAGCAGCTCGTAGGTGAGCCGCTCGACGTAGTGGCTGCCGCCCCATGGGTCGATGACGCGACAGGTACCGGTCTCCTGTTGGATGAAAAGCTGGGTGTTGCGGGCGATGCGGGCGGAGAAGTCCGTCGGCAGCGCGATCGCCTCGTCGAGCGCGTTGGTGTGCAGCGACTGGGTGCCGCCGTGGGTGGCGGCCAGCGCCTCGATGGCCGTGCGCGCCACGTTGTTGAAGGGGTCCTGCGCCTGCAGGCTCCAGCCGCTGGTCTGGCAGTGCGTGCGCAGCGCCAGCGACCTGGTGTCCCTGGGCGCGAGCTCGGTCTTGATGAGCTTGGCCCAAAGGAGGCGCGCGGCGCGCAGCTTCGCCACCTCCATAAAGAAATTCATGCCGATGCCGAAGAAGAACGACAGCCGCGGTGCGAACGCATCGATGCCGAGACCGGCGTTGACGCCGGCGCGCGCGTACTCCACGCCGTCGGCCAGCGTGTAGGCCAGCTCCAGGTCCGCCGTCGCCCCGGCCTCCTGCATGTGATAGCCGGAGATGGAGATGTAGTTGAACCTGGGCATCCTCCTGGACGTGTAGGCGAAGATGTCGGAGACGATGCGCATCGACGGCTCGGGTGGATAGATGTACGTGTTCCGCACCATGAACTCTTTGAGGATGTCGTTCTGGATGGTGCCCGCCAGCCGCTCAGGCGGCACACCCTGCTCCTCGCCCGCAATGATGAACAGCGCCATGATCGGCAGCACCGCGCCGTTCATGGTCATCGACACGGTCATGTCGGCCAGCGGGATGCCGGCGAACAGCGTGCGCATGTCCAGGATCGAATCGATCGCCACCCCGGCCATGCCCACGTCGCCCTTCACGCGCGGGTGGTCGGAATCGTAGCCGCGGTGGGTGGCGAGGTCGAAGGCGACGGACAGGCCCTTCTGGCCGGCGGCGATGTTGCGCCGGTAGAAGGCGTTGGAGTCCTCCGCGGTGGAGAACCCGGCGTACTGGCGTACCGTCCACGGCTGGGTGATGTACATGGTGGGATACGGCCCGCGCAGATAGGGTGCGATGCCGGGGTAGCCGTCGAGACAATCGAGGCCGGCGGTATCCGCTGGCGTATAGACGCGCTTGACGCTGAGCCCCTCCGGCGTCAGCCATGCCTCGCCCGGACCCGCGGCGCCCTGTGTTGCAGGGGCGCCAAGCTCAACCATCGTGAAATCGGGGATATGGCTCATGCTCATGTGGCCAGTCTGCCTCAGACCTTGCCATCCCTCAATGTGGATCGTTGCAGCTGTGAAGCAAACGCTACACGGGCGATAGCATGCTGTCAACGCATTTTTATGCTCGATGTAGTGAGTTAAAAATGCTATAATGTTGTCAGCACCTCAATTCGATCCATTCAGGAGGGATGCATGATTGTGATAAGCGCCATCCGAGGGGAGCCCGTCGCTGGGGTCCTTGGAAATAGCTGAGCCGGCCTGTGCCTCGCGAAGCGCGCGCTGCGGGCGGCTCTCCTTGAAGCGTCTCCGGCCTCGGCGGACGTGCTCGCTCCGCACGCCGGTGGACAGCGGCCGGAAGGCGCATTGCCGCGCGGGCCCGCGTCATGCGACAGCGGGCGTCCCGGTCGGATGTCTTATCGGGGCTGCGACCGCTTGGGTTGCGCTGAGCTGTCGTGACCGATCGCTAAAAGCCGCGACCAAAGCGGCGCACCTGATGATCCTGCGGATCGCCTTGGGATCGATCTACTGCGCCCGGCTCCACAACTCGGCCGCCCAATCCTCCTGTGGCGCGGGTGGTGCGGGGGGAGATGCGGTGGCACCGGGTGCGGTGGGCGGCGCCGCATCGTCCGCGGCCTTCACCGCCTTCGTGTCCTTTGCCGCGAGCTTGGCATCCTGCACGCCGCCCTTTGCCCCGCCGGACCCCATGGGCCAGGTGACGGCGCGCTTGGCGAGCGGGCTGCGGGCGATGGCGAGGCGCCGGCGGGCGAGCTCCTGCTGCGCCAGCTTATCGTACTCGGCAACCGTCTTGGCCGCGGTCTTGGGTGCAAGGTGGACGACGCGGAGGCCGAGCGACCTCAGGTCGGCCAGAATGAGGGGCAGGGCGCGGGCGGTCGAGGCGTGGATGTCGTGGAACAGGATGATGCCCTTGCGCCTCGCCTTCACGCCGGCGATGACGCGGTCGTGCAACGCGGCCGCATTGCGGGTCGCGAAGTCGCGGCTGTCGATGTCGATGTCGAAGGTGGCGATCTGCCTGCTCTCCAGGTGGTGCAGAGTGAAGTCGGAATGCCTGAGATAGGGAAAACGGAAGAACGGAGCGATGGGCCGGCCCAGCGCCTGCTGCACGGCGCTGAAGCCCAGCTCGATCTCCGTCTGCGCCTTGTCGTCCGCCAGGCCTGCCAGACTGACGTGCGACCAGGTGTGCGTGGCCACCGTGTGCCCCTGGGCCGCCACCTCCTTCGCCGTGTCGGGGTCGGCCAGCGCCATGCGGCCGACCATGAAGAAGGTGGCCTTAGTGCACTGGGCGGCCAGCGTCCCAAGAATCGACCGGGTATAGGCGCGGGACGGGCCGTCGTCGAAGGTGAGGACCACCTCGCCGTCGGCGAGCAGGGGCTTCGTCTTGCGGTCGTGGTAGCGCGCGCCGAAGTGCGGGCCGCCGGCCGCGTCGATGGCGGCGGTGCGTGCTACCCCAAGCTTGTCGGGGCCGCAGGCCTCCTGGCCAATGGCCGGTCGGTGCTGGGTTGCCAAGGCACACACGACAAGCGCGGCGGCACCGATGGTGCGCATCGACGAACGGTCCCCCAATCGAAACAAGCCTAGGTCACGGTCGGACCGCTTCGATGCATGCTCTTCATCGTGGAACGGCGAGGCGCGTGTTAAGCATCTGTTACACCAGTGCGGCCGAAATGACTGTGCCCAGCGCGCATCAGGCGTGGCTTTGGTGCCGGCGGTCCACCGGCTTTGTCCGAAACGCGTGCTCGGCGCGCATGTCACCTTTCGACGCAGACCCCCTGCGCCCAGCCGAACGATGGGAGACGCTTGCATGCGCGTGCGACGGCTCGAGAGCCGCGACCGGGACACCTGGAAGCGGTTGTTCCTGACCTATGTCGCGTTCTATCGGGCGTCGGTGCCTGACGCCGCGATCGAGCTGACCTGGCAGCGGCTGATGCAGGGCGGCGAAGGGGAGCCCGTCGGTCTCGTCGCCGTGGACGACGGCGATGCGCCGCTCGGTCTGGCGCATATCGTCCTGCATCGCTCGACATGGTCGCCCACCTGGTATTGCTACCTGGAGGACCTGTTCGTCGATCCGGCCCATCGCAGCAAGGGCGCCGGACGGGCGCTCATCGAGGCGGTCTACCGCGAGGCCGACGCGCACCGCTGCACCCGCACCTATTGGGTGACGGAGGAGGCGAACGCCGCGGCCCGCGCGCTTTACGACAGTGTGGCCGCCAAGGCCCCCTTCGTCCAATACCGGCGGTGATGCCCCGGCTGAGACCTGGCAAGGGCGCGCGGTGGCGGAGGATGCGGGGGTGCTGCGCGCACAAGCAGATGCCGCCAAGTTGCATGGATCGCCTCTGCCAACTACCAGCCAACTGCGATATCGGCGGCTCGAGACGGCCAGCGCCGTCACCATCCTGGCAACCGGAGCAAGCCCGACGCTGAGCCCGGGCATGCACCATGTGGGGCACTGGCACGGCTACCTGTCGGCTGGTGTGGGGTGCCCTGCTGATCACTTTGCGCCCGTGCACAAGTCGGGTATGTGGCTATCAGTAGAAGCACCACGCCTGACCGTTGGCTCACCGATCTGGGACAGGAGGTTGTGCCAGATTTGGGGCAGGAGATTGAACCGGCAGTGGCAAAGGCTTCGTTGCCGCGGGTGGCGATATGCGGTCAAAGTACATCGTAAAGTAGGTGTGTGCGAGCGGAGCGCAAGTTGTTAGATCGGATCTGCTGACATAGTCTCCGCTAAGTACTATACGCCGATCAGCCTGTATCGGTCCTTTCACTGAATACGGCATCGGCGGGCAACCGGAGTCATAAGTATTAGCTGTGCCAACGATTTTGTCTCCAGCGCGCCACCAGCACCCGGCGCCGCTGCCATTGCGGCTCGAATTCCACCATCGCCTGCTCAACGGCCGCGCGGGATGGACACTTGCCAGTGCGGATCAGGTGGGGTAGCAGGACGACGAAGGCTAAGAGCCGCAACCGATCTGTCACCACCGCGGCTCTCGGGTTTCGTGCTCGTTTCTAGCATGTTCCCACCAATTGTATGCGGCAACTGCAACCATAGAACACGCTAGAACGCTATGAAATGAAATAATGGTTATTCGCCGGGTTTGCTGCCGTAGCTCAGTGGTAGAGCACTCCCTTGGTAAGGGAGAGGTCGTGTGTTCAATCCACACCGGCAGCACCAGCCGACCCCTGAAAGAACTGGGCTTTCGTGGGCCGCGCCGCGTTCGCGAAGATGCAGAACGGTGCAGGAACGTGCCCTTCATCTGGCACGTCTCTGACACGCGCTGTTAGGCGCCCGTTCGCAGCTCAGCCCCCATCCGCGCCCCTCCTGCCCCAACACGATTGAGGCCTCGCTACCCCTGGCAGGGCAGGGTGCGAGGCCTCGATAGTGTCGGCCGCTCGGACAGAGCGGTCGTGATTGTCCTGGGTGCAATGCCCGGACCCCGAGCAAGAGATCCAGGGCTAGAGACAATGGCTGGATTGCCACAGCGTGCCCCCCGCGTCAACGGCGCGGCGGACCATGTGCACACACAACGTCGGGCATACAGAGCATCGACGACCTGCCCTTCCGGGCCGCCCCCCACAACCTGGAGGCCGAGCAGGCGCTGCTCGGCGCCATCCTCGTCAACAACGAGGCGCACGACGCATCTCGGGCTTTCTGGAGCCCCAGCACTTCTTCGATCCGTTGCACCAGCAGATCTACGAGACCGCCGCCAAGCTGATCGCCTCGGGCAAGCAGGCGACGCCGATCACGCTCAAGACCTTCTTCAAGACCTTCTTCGAGAGCGCCGAGCCGATCGGCTCGGGCCTCAGCGTGCCGGCCTATCTCGGCCAGCTCGCCGCCAACGCCACCACCATCATCAACGTGCGCGACTACGGCCCACCGTCTACGACTTCGCCACCCGCCGGCAGCTCGTCTGGATCGGCGAGAGCATGGCGAGCGCCGCCTGCGACAGTCCCGTCGATCTCGGCCCTGCTGAGCAGCTCGCGGAAGCGCGCCAGCGCTTGGAGAGCCTGGAGCGCGCAGTGGGGGTCGAGGGCGGTCAGACTGACGGCATCGTGACCCGTCGCGCCTCCGAGATCCCGGCCGTGCCGGTGACGTGGCTCTGGCCTCAGCGCATCCCCCGCGGGAAGCTTGCCCTGCTCGGCGGACACCCGGGCGAGGGCAAAACGTTGATCTCGATGTACATGGCGTCGGTCGTGTCTCGGGGCGGGCAGTGGACCGATGGCACGCATGCCGAGCGCGGGCAGGTCATCATCCTCTCGCATGTGCAGGCTCTGCGAGGCAAACCCGGTCGCGTCGGACGGGAAATGCCTCGCGTGCCTGAAGGCCGCAGCCGGTCCCCCGCCTCGGCAGAGGCCCGGCAACAGGCGGCCCAAAACGCCCCGCGGTGTTCGCACCTCGACGCCGAGCTGGGTGCGGCGGCGTGAGCAGGCAGCCCGGTAGCGTGAACTAGAGCGCTTTCCACTCGATGTGGGTCATGCCAGCACCTACCTATCTGCGGGAAGGCGCGCCGTGCGCCCCTTGGCAGAGCACTCGAGGAGGGGGACATGTCGGCACACGTGAGCGAGGGTGCGGCGCACCCCGGCGCCAGCATGACCGCTTTCGTCCGCGATCTGCACGGTCGGGCGTGCGGGCGGCGCCGATCCATATCAGCCGGAAAGCGCACTAGTGGACCTACGACACGGGGCCAATCATGAGCACCAAGCACCTGCGGGAGGCACCAGCGCCTGCTCCACACCAGCGCCGGGTGGACCGCTGTCAGCGTGGACCGCTGGCGGCCTTGGCACCTGCGCTGTAGACTATGCTCCCATGGACTCCGAGACCGAGCGCGCCTGCGGCGGGCCTATGGCGGCAGACAGTGGCGCACGCGCAAAGGAGTGGCGCGCGTCCGGCTGCTGGCCAACAGGATGGTCCGCCTCGCCGAGGTGCACTGGTACGAAGCCCATGGGATCGGGCGGGTTGAGTTCAAGATAAAGCATCGGCTGTAACCATGGCAAAGCAACACCTCGTCGTGTGCGTCGACAACGAAGGCTATCCAGCCGCGCTGGAGCCGCGGAAGCTCTACATCTCGATCCCGGACGCGGAAGCCGAGAAGGACGGGCTCTTCCGCGTCATCGACGAGTCCGGCGAGGACTATCTGTTCCCGAAGGCACGGTTCCGGTCGGCAGATACCCTCTCGCCTGCCACCAAGAAGGCAGTGCTGGCCGCCGCGCCTTCCGTCGCCGCCAATTAGAGCGCCCCCGCGCGCCGACCATCGAGTGGCGAGGCCGGAAGTGCCCGCTGGTGGCTCTGCAATAGGAATTTGCGGGGATGGTCACAAAGACGGAGCGCATCGAGCTTCGCGTCAGTGGAGAGTTCCTGGAGAAGGTGGACGAGTGGCGACGCCGCCAGCCCGACATTCCAAGCCGCGGGTCGGCCGTTCGGCAGTTGGTGGAGATTACCCTATCCAGGCTGAGCAGGAGGAGAGGAAGAAGGGGAAAGGCCCATGAGCACCATCCCGGAACCCCGTCACGTCCGCCCACAGGTGTGGCGCCAGGCGATCGATATCGCCCGCGAGACCTGCGCAAGGTTCTTCCGTGACGGCCGCTCGCCGGACGACGCAATGCGCGCCTATGGCATCGCGGCCTCGGGTCTCGTCGATTGGGCATATGCTGTCAACGTGATTGCCGAGATCCACTGCGCGCCGGCAGAGTGCCGACACGTTGCGTGAACCAACTCGGGAAGGCTGCCCAGGGCAGGGAGGTTGCAGGGCATGGCCAGCGCGGACCCGCGCAAAAAGCGTTCCAGACGGGAACGGCTTGGCCACCGCCTCCGACCTCGGGCTCTCCTGCAAGGACACCCACGAGGCCCTCCAGATGAGACGGGGAACATCGTCCCTCCATCAGCGTTGACGCCCAATCCCCCCCCCTGCCAAGAAGGAGCCTGCGTGGATCTTTTCCTTGCTGGGTGCTCGATCCTCGTTGTGGAGGATGAGCCGATCATCGCCTTGGATATTGTACAGGGTCTTGAGGCAGCGGGAGCGTCTGTGTCCAAGGCCAGAACTCTCAGCGAGGCGCTCTGCAAAGTCGAGTGCCCGGAACTATCGGCTGCCGTCCTCGATCACGCGCTCAATGATGGCGACGCCTCCCAAATCTGCGACCGATTGGACAAGAGGAATATCCCGTTCGTCATCTACAGCGGCTACGATTATGTGGAAGGCCCGTGCAGCGAAGGCGAGCACGTGCGCAAGCCCGTGCGACCTGAAGTGTTGGTGGCTGCGGTTGTTGACGTGCTTCGTGACCGGGTGAGCTAACGGCGCAGCTGTGCAGCACGGCGAGTGGTTCTGGGGGCGGCAGCGCGAATTGAGCGAGCCATGCCGCTTGGCTGGTGCCCGAGCCGGCCAAGGGGACCGGCCTTTACCAGCTTCAATGGAAGTCCCGGCTCCTCACCTTCCAGGAGCCTTCCCGATGTTGCTGCTCCGCAGGGTGTCGTGCCTCGCCGGTGCCGAGCGTATGCAGCTCTGAGGTCAGGTCGATCAGCGCCTCGGCGACGACGTGGATGACGAGGCCCTCGCGTTGGACCTTGCCGCGGACGGCCAGGAATTGCGCGGTCATCAGCACGCGGCGGCAGCGCTCGAACACCTTGGGCCAGACCACGACGTTGACGATGCCGGTCTCGTCCTCCAGCGTGAGGAAGATCGTGCCCTTGGCGGTGCCGGGGCGCTGGCGCACCAGCACGAGGCCCGCCACAGTGACGCGCCGGCCTGCCAGGCGCTTGTCCCAGTGCCGGGCGCTGGTGAGGATGCCGCGGGCGCTGAGCGCCTCGCGGAAGAAGGCAACGGGGTGCGCCTTGAGGGAGAGGCCGAGCGCGGCATAATCGGCCACCACGTGCTCGCCGAGCGAGGCCGGCGGCAGGGCGACGGGCTGCTCGTCGAACAGATCGGCGCTGCCGGGCCAGTTGCGGGTCGGCGAGGCGGCGGCGGTGGCGCGCCTAGGTCCGGTGCGGAGGGCGCCGCCGTCGAGGCCTTTCACGGCCCATAGC
>JBAPMW010000493.1:0-2735 GCA_049278815.1 Hyphomicrobiaceae bacterium | reverse complement strand
CCGCCAGGCAGCCCATGAGCAAGCCGGAGCATTGTCCGCTTCAAGCAGCACCCTTCCAGGGAGGCCGCCTTGCAGGGCTGAGCGGGTCGCGTGCCACCTCCGCCGACGTCATCCCGGCGCCGCGAGGCGATGCGCTTGCCGGCCACGCCGCCCGGTGCACGTGGAACGGTTCCCTCCCGACGCGACTGGAAAGCGCCCCATGAGCGAGCCGCTCGTCATCTGCGAAGGGTTGCAGAAGCGCTTCGTGGCGCGCGGCCCGGCGGCGCTCGACGGGGTGACGGCGACCTTCAGGGCCGGCCGGGTAACGGGCCTCGTCGGCCCCGACGGCGCCGGCAAGACCACGCTCCTGCGGCTGCTGGCGGGCCTGCTCGCGCCGAGCGCGGGCAGCTTGCGCGTGTGCGGGCTCGATCCGATCGCGCAGGCCGCCGCGCTGCGCGAGGAGATTGGCTACATGCCGCAGCGCTTCGGCCTCTACGAGGACCTGTCGGTGCTGGAGAACCTCACCCTTTACGCCGACCTGCGTGGCGTGGTGGGTCGGGCGCGTACGGAGACCTTCGAGCGGCTGCTCGCCTTCACGGATCTCGCCCGCTTCACCGACCGCAGGGCCGGCGCGCTCTCGGGCGGCATGAAGCAGAAGCTCGGGCTCGCCTGCGCCATGCTGCGCTCGCCGCGGCTGCTGCTGCTCGACGAGCCGAGCGTTGGCGTGGACCCGATCTCGCGTCGCGAGCTGTGGCGCATGGTCTATGCCCTCATCGACCAGGGCGTCGGCGTCATCTGGAGCACGGCCTACCTCGACGAGGCGGAGAACTGCGCCGAGGTGCTCGTGCTCAACGAGGGCCGGGTGCTCTTTCAGGGCGACCCCAGGGCGATGACGGCCTCGGTGGCGGGCCGCGTCTTCCAGTTGCGCGGCGCCGGCGCGCGGCGGCGCGAGCTGCTGGCGCGGGCGCTGAGCCGACCGGATGTGATCGACGGCGTCATGCAGGGCGAGGCGATCCGCCTCGTCGTCGCCGAGGGCGCGCGGCCGCCGACGGGCGCCGATCTTGAGGCAGCCGAGCGCCTGGAGACGGCCCCCGCCACGCCGCGCTTCGAGGACGCCTTCGTGACGCTGCTCGGCGGCCAGCCGAAGCGGACGCTCACGGTGGAGACGCGTGCGCGTCCGGCCCAGGGCGAAGGCCCGCCGCCAGTAGACGCAAGGGGCCTCACCCGCCGCTTCGGCAGCTTCACGGCCGCGGACCGCATTACCTTCACCATCGCGCGGGGCGAGATCTTCGGCCTCCTGGGGCCGAACGGCGCCGGCAAGTCCACCACCTTCAAGATGATGTGCGGCCTGCTCCGCCCCAGCGAGGGCACCGCGCGCGTCGACGGCCTCGACCTCTACAAGGCCCCGGCCGCCGGCCGGGCGCGGCTTGGGTACATGGCGCAGAAATTCTCGCTCTACGGCGATCTCTCCGTGCGCCAGAACCTGGAGTTCTTCGCCGGCGCCTACGGACTGGCGGGGGCACGGCGCCGCGAGGCGATCGAGCGCGTGGCCGCCGCCTTCGACCTGGGGCCGCACCTCGCCACCACCGCCGGGCAGCTGCCGCTCGGCTTCAAGCAGCGGCTGGCGCTCTCCTGCGCCATCATGCACGACCCTCCGGTGCTGTTCCTCGACGAGCCGACCTCGGGCGTCGATCCGCTGACGCGGCGCGAGTTCTGGGGGTTCATCAACTCGGTCGTGGCCCGCGGCGTGACCGTGATGGTCACCACCCACTTCATGGACGAGGCCGAGTACTGCGACCGGGTGGCGCTCATCTACCGGGGCCAGGTGATCGCCCTCGACACGCCCGAGGCGCTGCAGGCGCGCGTCAGAAGCGCGGCGCTGCCCAACCCGACGCTGGAGGACGCCTTCATCGGCCTCATCGAGGTGCACGACCGGGAGCGAGCCGCATGACGTCCTCGCGCGCGCCGCGCAACGGTCGACGCGGGGGGCGCCTCAGGCGCATCTGGGCGCTCACCCGCAAGGAGACCTTGCAGGTGCTGCGCGACCCGTCGAGCCTGGTCGTGGCCTTCATCCTGCCCGCCATCCTGCTGACCCTGTTCGGTTTCGGCGTCTCGTTCGATGCCACGCGCATGCGGGTGGGCGTCGTGGTTGAGGAGCCCACACCTGAGACCAGCATGCTCGTCGCCTCGCTGTCGAACACCCGCTTCTTCCAGGTGCAGCGCTCGGCCGACCGCCGCGCCTTCCTCGACGACCTCGCCGGCGGGCGCCTCGATGGCATCGTGGTGCTGGCGGGCGACTTCTCCGAGCGGCTGGCGCGCGGCGATACCGCCGGCATCCAGGTCATCACCGACGGCAGCGACCCCAACACGGCGTCGCTCGTCACCGGCTACGTGCAGGGGGCCTGGCAGTCCTGGCTGACGCAACGGGCACTGACCGCAGGGGAGAAGGTGCCGGCGCTGATCAACCTGGAGCCGCGGTTCTGGTTCAACGCCGAGCTGGAGAGCCGCCGCTTCCTGGTGCCGGGCTCCATCGCGCTCATTCAGATGATGATCGGCTCATTGCTGACCGCGCTGGTGGTGGCGCGCGAGTGGGAGCGCGGCACCATCGAGGCGCTGCTCGCCACGCCGGTCGGCATCGGCGAGCTCATCATCGGCAAGCTGGTGCCCAACTTCCTGCTCGGCATGTGCGCCATGGGTGTCTGCGTTCTGGCGGCGCTCTTCGTATTCCACATCCCGCTGCGCGGCTCGCTCTGGGT
>JBAPMW010000492.1:0-4567 GCA_049278815.1 Hyphomicrobiaceae bacterium | reverse complement strand
CCAGCAGCGCGGCCGTTGCCAGGCCCGCCAGCCCGGTGCGCGGGCCGGTCAGATGCAGGGCCAGCGCGGCCAAGGCCGGCATCAGCGCGACCAGCACCGGCGGCTCGGAGGGAAGGGCGAAATAGAGCGCGATGCCGGCGCCGAACAGCACAGGCAGCCACAGGAACCAGCGGTCCTGCTCGGCCTCGAGCCGGCGGCCGGCCGCCGCGAGCAGCCACGCGACGGCGGCAAGCGCCGATGCACCTCGGCCGGCGCCGAACACCCCCGCTCCGGCTCCGCCGACCTGGGCCATGGCCGTCTCTCACCCCGAGTTGCATGGTGCTGAAATACGGCCATCTAGGACCATGAGTCCAGCACACGGAATATGCGTCGGAGGCACTATAGCCTGCGTGAGATGTGGACTGTCGTATGGCGGTGCCATTGAGATCGCTCGGCGGCGGTGGCATGATGGTTGCCATCATGTCCTCCTCGCCCGCCCTCTCCGCCATCCGCCCCGGCCTCACCGGCAGCGCCGAGCTCACCGTCGCGCCGGAGCACACGGCGGAGCACGTGGGCTCGGGGCAGATCGCGGTGCTGGCGACACCGGTGATGATCAACCTGATCGAGGCCGCAGCGCTGGCTGCGGTGGAGCACCTCCTGCCCGAGGGCTACCAGAGCCTCGGCATCCACCTCGATGTGAGCCATACGGCAGCGACGCCGGTGGGCCTGCGTGTGGTCGCCGCGGCCGAGGTGGTGGCCGTGGAGGGCCGCACCGTCACGTTCCGCGTCGAGGCGCGCGACGAGCGCGAGGTGATCGGCGGCGGCACCCACCGGCGCGTGGTGGTGAATGTCGCCCGCTTCGATGAGCGCGTGCAGCGCAAGCTGCAGCCAACGGGCTGAGGCACGGGTGTCGGGCTTCGGGTTCGCGACGCGCTCTTACCTTGTGACTGCCGACACCCGACACCCGACACCCGGCCTGGATTTGATTGATCTGCGCCGCTGCCACGTGGCCGAGCCATACGGCCAGCATGCATAGGATCACGTGGGAGCTTCTGCACGACGGTCTTCGCGCGGGACCTGACCCCTCACGATCGGCCGTAGCGGATCACCTGTACCTTCTCCAGGGTGACGAGGCCGCTCGTGGTCATCATGGTGTCCAGCATCGGCAGGAAGGCTTTGATCTTCTCCTCGCTGTCCACGATCTCGATGACGAGCGGCAGGTCCTCCGAGAGGCGCAGGATCTTGGCGGTGTGCAGGCGGCTGGAGGCGCCGTAGCCCATCGGTCCGCGGATCACGGTGGCGCCCGCGAGGCCCCGCTCGCGCGCCGCCAGCACGATCGCCTCGTACAGCGGTCTGCCCCGATGCTTGTCGTTCTCGCCGATGAAGATCCGAAGCAGCATGGCGTCTTGGGGCAGGTGCATTTGGACCTCCCTACAGCTGATTGAAGTGCGCCGCCGCGATATGGCCGACCCATACTGCCAGCATGCACAGCATCACCGACGCTACGATATTGGCCCCTGCAGAGAGGTGCTCGCCGTTCTGGAGCAGGGTCAGCGTCTGCAGGCTGAACGAGGAGAACGTGGTGTAGCCGCCGCACAGGCCCACCATGACGAACTGGCGCGCCGTCGAGCTCACCAGCAGGCGGCCGTCGGGCCCGGTCAGCGTGAAGAACAAGCCGATCACGAACGAGCCGACCACATTGACGATCAGCGTTCCCCACGGGAACGTCTCGCCGATCATCCGCGCGGCCACGCCCGAGCACCAGTAGCGGAAGACACCCCCCAAGGCGCTGCCGACCGCGATCCAGAAATAGCTCATGGTGTGCTTCGCCTTTGCGCAGGGCATGTGTCTGCTATATCTCCGGCCGATGGCAAGCGGAATTAAGCCTGAACGCCCAGGACCTCACCCCATGAGCGCACCTGTCGAGACCATCGACGTCGCCCGCGACGAGGCCGGCCTGCGCCTCGATCGCTGGTTCCGCGTGCACTTCCCCGAGGTCGGCTACACCTACCTCCAGAAGCTGCTGCGCTCCGGCCAGGTGCGGGTGGACTCCAAGCGCGTGACCGCCAACGCCCGCCTGGAGCCCGGCCAGCAGGTGCGGGTGCCGGCGGTCGTGCGCCAGCCGCCGAAGGCGGCGCCGTCGGTGAAGCCGCCGCTCGGCCTCTCCAAGGCCGATCGCGACTTCATCGAGCGCCTCATCCTGTTGGAGGACGACCACGTGATGGTGCTGAACAAGCCGTTCGGCATCGCCGTGCAGGGCGGCACGGCGACCCGGCGCCACATCGATGGCCTGCTCGCCGGCATGGCCGACCGTTTCGGCGGCCGCCCGCGCCTGGTGCACCGGCTCGACCGCGACACCACCGGCGTGCTGCTGGTGGCCAAGCACCGCGACGCCGCGGCCAGGCTCGGCCGCATCTTCCAGACCCGCTCGGCCGCCAAGACCTACTGGGCGCTGGTGAAGGGGGTGCCCAGGCCGCCGCAGGGCAAGATCGAGGCGGCGCTCGTGAAGGCCGCGGGGCCGGACGGCGAGGACCGCGTGCGCAAGGCGCTGCCCGGCGAGCAGGACAAGGCCATGCACGCCACGACGCACTACTCGGTGATCGACCGCGTGGCCCACAAGGCGGCGTGGGTGTCGCTGAAGCCCGTCACCGGCCGCCAGCACCAGCTGCGCGCCCACGTGGCGATGATCGGCCACCCCATCGTCGGCGACAACAAGTACGAGGGCGACACCGCGCTCGCCGACAGCGGCATCGAGCGCAAGCTGCACCTGCACGCCCGCCGGCTTGTCATCCCGCACCCGGTCGCCGGCGAGCCCAGGATCGATGTGACCGCCCCGCTGCCGGAGCACATGCTGAAGACCTGGGAGATGCTGGGGCTCGATCCAGCACGGTTCGATGCGGATCGCGAGGGCTAGGCGCTGCCTCCCGGCCTCCGGCACGAACGATGCTCCAGCCGGCATTTCGCGCTGCACCACCACGGCCTCGGCCCTGTTGCGTCCAGATTTATTCACAGGATTGAGATCGGCTGCATGCAAGTCAGACGCCTTTAGACGTTGCGTCCGGCAGCCAGTTCCGTAATTTCGTGGGTGTGGACGTGGCAGACCCGATTTCGTGCGGATGGCTGCGGACACAGTGACCTGGGCATGGCCGTTGGCATCCACCCCCCCCTCGCCACGGCCGGGCCCGGCATCGTGCGGGGTGGAGCCATTGAGGCACCTCAATGGCTCCAGCTCCGCCGACTCCAGCTTCGCCCCAGGTGGATTGGAGCCATGACGCCCGTGACCGCCATGGTCATCCAGTCAGGCGACCGCAGTGGGGCGCCAGTGCTCGGGCGTGAGGAGCGATACGATGGCAAAGCAGAAAATCGAGGACGTTGAAGGCATCGGGCCGGCGATCGGCGAGAAACTGCGCGCGTGTGGCATCGCCGACACCGATGCGCTGCTCGCGGAGACCAAAACGCCGAAGCAGCGCAAGGCGCTGGCCGAGAAGTCCGGCTTGAGCGAGAAGCGCGTGCTCAAATTCGCCAACATGGTCGATCTCTACCGGATCGGCGGTGTGGGCGCGGAGTATGCCGAGCTGCTCGAGGCTGCGGGCGTCGATACCGTGCCGGAGCTGGCGCGCCGCAACCCGGTTGAGCTCGCCAAGAAGATGGCCGAGGTGACCAAGGCCAAGAAGCTCACGCGGCGCACGCCGAGCGAGTCCGAGGTGGTCAAGTGGGTCGAGCAGGCCAAGACGCTGCCGCGGATGTTGACGTACTAAGGCGCCCGCGTGCTAGCGGTGGTCGGTCGCCGTGGGGCCACTTGCGTTGTCGCGCACTTTGGCGGAGGCTCGCCTGAGGCGCGCAGTCAACGCATCGAGCGACCGAATGAGGGGCATCTGGATCGGCGCTGTGCTCGGCGCTATCGTGTGGGGCTGCCTGCTGGTCTTCCTGCTGCGCTAGTCCATGGCGCCACGGTGAGGAAGCTTCGCCGGCTGCAGCGCTTCGTACCGGCCCTGCAATTCGCCCCCACAGGGAATTGAGGAAGGCGTCATGCTGGAAGAGTTCAAGAAGTTCATCATGCGCGGCAACGTCGTCGACCTTGCCGTCGGCGTTGTCATCGGCATCGCCTTCGGCGCCATCGTCGCGTCCCTGGTGGCCGACATCATCATGCCAGTCGTCGGCGCCATCACCGGCGGGCTTGACTTCTCCAACTACTACGTCTCGCTGTCGAGCAAGGTGCAGAGCGGCGCGGCCTACGCCGACGCCAAGAAGCAGGGTGCGGTGCTCGGCTATGGGCAGTTCCTCACCGTGGCCATCAACTTCCTGATCGTCGCCGCGGTCCTGTTCCTGGTGGTCAAGGCCATGAACCACCTCGCGCGCAAGCAGGAGGAGGCCCCGAAGCCGGCGGAGCCCCCGGCCGACGTGAAGCTGCTCACGGAGATCCGCGACCTGCTGGCGACGACGCGAACCACGTCGCGGACCTAGATCGCGCCGGCACTTGCAAGTGCATGCGGATTGACTTGGCGCAGTGTGCAGTCGCGTGTCCCCTCCGCCAACGTCATCCCCGCGCCGCTTGGGCCTGCAAAGGCCCAAGCGGGCCAAGGCCGGG
>JBAPMW010000491.1:0-2136 GCA_049278815.1 Hyphomicrobiaceae bacterium | reverse complement strand
GTGCGTGCACCGCTGACGATGAAGTCGCTCGTGAGAGACACGGTGCGCAGCCGCTGGTTCGCATCAAAACCGCTGGAACAAACCTGAGTTAAGCGGATAGGCATGCTCGATTAGCCCATTAGCGTTGATGCCGCTTGCCGAGAGTTTGCAGTGCCCTCCGGGCCAACGCACGATCTTCCAGTACGACATACAGCACAATAATCGAATATGCCGTAATGCCAAATACAAAATGCGTCATTAGCAATTTAATTACCCATGATCGATCCAAGCGGCCTGCGCCACGCAATCAGAAGCGCAACAGCGCGCTCTTTCCGCACGGAGAAGATGTGTGAATGCCGTAGCCCGCAGGGTCTGACCCCGATGCGGCGGCCGCAGCTTGGAGCGGGACGCAAATCGCCGTCGCCGCGGGGGCCCAAAGGCCGCCCGCGGGGCGGGCAACCGCCCCCTTTTATGGTTGCCGAGCAGGTACTCGCGCACCCGTCGTACCTCGCCGGTGCCGTCGGCGGGGCCGGTGGCATTGCTGGCTTTGTGCCTGTGCCGGGTTGGCTCACAATTCGGCATGCAACGCGCGGGCGTCCTGCAGAAAGCCACGGAGAGCGGACGCACGGTACGGCGCTACCGTATTTGGTTTGGCTCGAAAGTCCCGCTTGACCGTTGTGCGCCAATCTCGCATGTCGCTGCTGTGCCGTGCGACTTTGGGCGTAAGCGCCCGCCTATTCCACACTCCGCTCCTACCGGCACCCCACCTCGAAATCCACGTGGTAGTGCTCGGAGTGCGGCACCCAGGCCTGGGTCTTGCTGAAGGCCAGGCGGGCCATGGCGGCGGCCCCCGTCTTGGCGGCGGCGAGCTTGGGCTGGAGGTGGATGTCAAAGATGACGCGGCGGATGCGGATGCCGTGGGCGCGGGCCGCCTTTTCGAGCGCCAGCAGGTGCTCCCCCATGGCCTCGAAATCGAGCTTGAGGACGCTGTAGCCGCCATTCCTGTCGAAGCGAACCGAGTAGCCGTACTGGTTGAACAGGGAGGTTGGCAGCTCCGCGACCGTGCCGTCCTCGGTGCGCACCGGCACGTGGAAATCCACCGAGGTGCCGTTGGCGTGGGTCTTGTGCGGCGGAAAACGCCCGCCCCAGGGCCAGCCGGTCTCGGCATAGACGAAGCGCAGCTCCGGGCGCGACCTGGCGAGCTCCGCATAAGCGTCGCGCATGGTGTCACGCACGGCGCTGTGCACAAACGTGCGGCCGGCGGCATAGAGGATCAGGCTGTAGGCGCGGTAGTTATCGCCCGAGTAGGGCAGGCGCCGGCCGCCTTCGAGACTGCCGGTGCTGGGGTTGCCGCGGCAGACGCTCGGCCGGCTGCCGTCGATCCCGAGCCAGGAGATATAGCCGGCGTAGGCGGCCACGCCGGCCACCGCGACCAGGCCGATCCCGGCCAGGATGCGACGAATCCACATGCTCGTGCCCTGAGATAGCCCAGCCCGTCGGAAAACCCCGCCCGTCTTGTTAGCGCCAGTACGAGGGTTGTGCCAGCGAATTGGCGGTTCTCCGTCCCGCGATGGGAGCAGCGCTGATGGGGCTGCCCATTGGGCAAGGGCTGGGTCCTCGCCAGGCGGCGCGGCCGGGGCTCCACACGAATTGGAGGCCGGCGCCTACCACCGGCGCGGTGGCGCAGGTAGGATGATCGTGGCTTTCTTTTTTTGGCGGTGGGCCGCCGGCAGGAGGGGCGATTCCGGCCATGGCGATATTGCGGTTGAAGGTTGGCAGATGGCTGCTCGTTCTGGTGGCTGTCGCAGCTGGCGCAGTGGGCTCAGTGAGCGGCAGGGCCGGTGCCCAGGGGACGGACCTCGTCTTCGAGAAGGAGCTCGACCTCAGCCTCAATCCGATCCCCCAGGGCGGGGTGAGGAAGGTGCGGGCCGTTGCGGGCCTGCCGCTCGACGGGCGGGCCTTGAGCCTGCCGGCGCTGGTGCCTGCGATCGATGCCAGCGGCGACCGCAGCGCCCGCATCATCATGGGCACGCCGGCAAAGGCGGGATCCTGGAGGAGCGCGCTCAACATCAACGTCGGCTATATGGACCGGGATGGCAAGGAGAAGGGCTCCTTCTGCGGGGCGACGCTGATCGACGAGCGCTGGGTGTTGACCGC
>JBAPMW010000490.1:0-1667 GCA_049278815.1 Hyphomicrobiaceae bacterium | reverse complement strand
GCCTGAGCCTGCGCGGTGCCGCGGCGGCGAAAGAGGCCGAAGCCGAAGGCGCCGGCCCGCTCGCTGCGCTCGGGCGCGAAGCGCTTCGCCATCGCCCGGCTGCGCTCCTCGGTCGTCAGGTCGAACTCCTCGGGCGGCTCCGGATCGGGCTCGCGCATTGGCCTGCGCGGCTCCGCGCGCCGGCTGCGGGTGGAGGTATCGCGGTCAACGGCTGGATCGTCGATGTAGGGGTCGTAGCCGATTCCGGGGGATACGTGGAACGTGCGCTGACTGCCGACCGTCACCGCCCTGGGCGGCAGGTCGAGGGTCGGCTCGCGACGGTCGATGACCGGCGGCTCCGGGCGCTCAAAGGCGCGGCTCAGACCGCGCCAGGCGCGCGCGGCCAGGCCCGTGCGGGACCGCTGGCCCCGGCAGATCAGCACCAGATCTTGCAGCGACATACCGAGACTCCCTGTGAGCAGGATCAAGCCGCCGGCGAGGCAGAGGCCAACCACCGCCGCCGTCGCATGGTTGGGGAGCGCGCCGGCCATCAGGCTTGCCAGAAACCGCAGGGACTGATCGCCGAGCAGGCCGCCGAGCCCGTAGGGCAACGGCCAGGCCACCGGCGCGGGCAGCACCGAGACCGCACAGGCGATGAGCAGCACAGCCACCGGCGCCAGCGCCAGCTTCAGGCGTGCATCCTCCAGCCGCCGCCGGGTGATCAGCTCCAGGGCCCAGAACGTGGGCGGCAGCAGGATCGTGACTGCCGCCAGCCCGAACATGCGCATGGAAAGGTCGGAGAGGTTGGCGCCGACGGCGCCCAGCGCATTGCGGATGGGACCGCCGGCGGTGCGGATGTAGCTGGGGTCGGTGGCTGACCAGGTGAGCAGGCTGGCGCCGGCGACGAGGCAGGCCGCCATCAGGATGTAGCCGAGCATCCCGCGCAACCATGCCGCGAGGCGGGCACGCAGGGAACCCGGCAGCAATGGAGCTTGTTCGCTCGAGGACGCCATACTAACCAAAAAGTGGGTGCTCAGTCGTCAAAGCCAAGCCACCCTCGCGCCGGCGTCGTCGCGGCAGCAGTCTGGGGCCAAAGATGCGCCCAAGCCGGCCGGTCGATCCAGCGTGAAGGGACACCGGGCAACTCTGACCGGTGGGAATTGCCATACGGTTAACGCGGATAGGGGTTGCGGTTCAACGGCGTTGGTTGCAGCCCGCGACGGCACCGGGCAGGCCGTGGGCAATGGCGACAGACATCCCCCACTGCCGATTACCCACTGCCCTGGGCCGATGCACCAGCACCGGCTGCTGCGTCAGAAATCGTAGAACCGCCAAGCGTAGGACCACGTCTCGGTGAGCACCCTGTTGCCCGAGCGCAGCGAGGCGCCGACGATGCCAACCTTGTCCTTCTTGAACTGCACGTCGAGCATGATGCGTATGCCCCTGATGGCGGGGTTGGCGGCGATGACCTTCCGGAGCACCGAGGCGCCCTGCGCCGTGGTTTCAAGCTGCAGCAGGCCGGGGTCCGCCAGGAAGTAGTCGAGGTCGCCACCGGCGAAATCCACGATCAGCCGGCGCGCCAGCGCGCGGCTCGCCTCGGACGATCCCAGAGCGCGGGCCGGTGCGGAGAAGGTGGCAACCGCATGGCCCAGTTGGTGCAGCTCCAGCCCGTCGTCCAGCGAACGCAT
>JBAPMW010000489.1:0-2657 GCA_049278815.1 Hyphomicrobiaceae bacterium | reverse complement strand
CCGGCGTTCCACCCCGACATGTTCGCCGAGTACATCCCCTACTTCCTGGCTGCCATTCGCACCAAGATGGAGGTGTGGGGCAAGCTCGCCCAGACCGGCGAGACGGTGGAGATGGTGGAGCAGACCTGGACGCTGGCCGCCGACATGATCTGCAAGGCGCTGTTCGACCGCGACATGCCATTCAACCCGCACTTCGTGTTCAAGTGCGTGAAGACCTACACCGACGTGATGAACCACAAGTCGATCCGCCTCAAGAAGGTGGCCGGCGAGGAGTTCGAGATCACCGAGGAGGACGCGGCCAAGGCCATGGAGGTGTGGGCCGGCGTGCCGCCCGAGGTATTCGCCGCCGATCCGAGGGAGATGCGCGAGCGCACGCTGCTCAAGATGATCGAGGCGGCGGTGGCCGACCCCACCATCCCCGAGTTCGACCGGCAGCAGGCGGTGGACGAGCTCAAGCAATACCTGTGGGCCGGCACCGAGACCACGGCGCTGACGCTGGCCTGGGCCTTGTATCTGACGGCGAAGCACCCC
Source organism: Hyphomicrobiaceae bacterium (assembly GCA_049278815.1). Taxonomy (GTDB): domain Bacteria; phylum Pseudomonadota; class Alphaproteobacteria; order Rhizobiales; family Hyphomicrobiaceae; genus AWTP1-13. The sequence continues at coordinate 2,126 of JBAPMW010000489.1, read as the reverse complement.
GAGGCCGCCGACCGCATCCGCCGCGAGGGCGAGACCGTGTGCGGCGACCGCGAGCCCACGGCGGCCGACTACTCGGCGCTGGCCTACACCCGCGCTGTGATCCAGGAAACCATGCGCCTCTACCCGCCGATCTGGATGCTGATCCGCGTCGCCGCCAAGCCCGACGTGATCGACGGCAAGGAGATCCGCGTGGGGGACCGGGTGGCGCTGTTCGCCTATGGCGTGCACCACAGCCCCAAATACTGGGAGGCGCCCGAGGAGTTCCGCCCCGAGCGCTGGATGGCCGAGGGCGGCAAGAAGCGCACGCCAGCGCCCTACACCTACCTCCCCTTCGGCGGGGGAAAACGCAGCTGCATCGGCGGCGCCATGAGCCAGGTGGAGAACACGCTCGCGCTGTCGATTCTGCTGCGGCGGTTCCGGCCGGAGTACGTGGGCGTGGAGCCGCCGGGGATCAACGCCACGGTGACGCTGACGCCCAAGGGTGGGCTGCCGTTCAGGATCAGGGCGCTGTCGTAGGTGTCAGACCCTTGGGTCTGGCTCCGCCCGAAACGACTTTTAGGCGCGGCGAAGCATCCGGTCTATGGTTGCACCAATGCCGTCCTGCCGCCGCATGTCCAATCGCCGAGATCTCAAGAAGGCGCCGATAGCGGGCCGTGAAGTCTTCGCCGGGACCGAGCCACCAAACCGCCGCGCAAGTTCCTTTAGTTCAGGTGCCGGTAGCTGTTTCGTGTCGGCAACAACTCGATCAACCGCCGCTTCGAACGCCTCCGATGTATGGGCCGCATCATTCAACGCCGCGAGATGGCGTTCGACCGCGGCGACGTCCAGCGGCTTTGGAACTTTGGTTGTGCGAGGTTTCGTATTGATCGCCTTGACCCGACGCGCGAGCTCGGCGACTGTCAGGTCGTCAAACTCTTCCAACGCAACAGAAAGGCCATCGATCTCACCAGCCTGTTTCGTCGCTCCCCATCTGCGAAGTGCGTTCTGGAGATCGCTTAGGCCCGCTCGAAAGTCCGATATCTTCATGACCTCTACCTCTTGAGCCTAATCCTGTCCTTGATCTCGTTACCCAGCTGGGAGATCACCTTTCGGGGAACCGGGTCGGTTTCATGGAAGTAAGCGAGACTCGAGCCAGCAGCTTCGATGAATGATGCTGTGTGCGATATGGCCGCATCCCTGAAGACGTTCGTATCAAATATCTGGTGACGCGTTCTAAGATCTGCCAGCATCAGGTCGATTACTCGCTTCTCCTTTTCTGTTAGCGTTCCATCAGGACGGTACGTCCTACTTGGCACCAATCCCAACTGCGTCGTCGCCGGAAACAGCTCCGGACCCAACTGCTGGAGCTGCACGAGGAAACGAATCCACGCCGGCGCGGACAGTCTATCTGCGATGGTTGGGATCAACAAATGTGTGCTCGCGCAAAGTCCTGCCAAGAACCCGGTCGTCATCCGCGGCGGACCATCGATGATCACGAGATCGTAGTCATCAAGGAAGCCGGGAGATTGCAGCTTGCGGTGCAGTTCGTAGCGCAAGTCCCCATGGTCAGGATTGCGCTGGGTAATCCACTCCATCATCAAGCGGTTTTCGTCCGGCAGAAAGTCGTCATGGGCTGCATACAGCCACACGTTGTCGAAACGAGGACGCAGACGACGAGCCTTCGCTTTCGCAGTCGCGATGGAGTGCTGGGGATCGACTAGGAGGTTCGAGGTAGTCTCAACATCTCCGATTTCGGCCTCTGACAGCAGCATCACACTCAAGGAGCCTTGATAGTCAAGATCGATGACCAGGATCTTGAGTGGCGAGCCGTCTCGCCTCCTCTGTTCGCTGAAGTATGCAACAAGATTCGCAGCAATCGTAGTCTTACCTACACCGCCCTTAAGGTTGACAACTGTAATAATTGGGATGCTGTCCCTTATAACTTTCACATAGTCGTCGCTCCTGCGTGGCGGTCTCAGCCACAAGTGCACAGAGTCTTCGAGGCTGCCTTTCAACTCACTAAGTTGCTGGTCAGCCTCTGCGAGTTGGCGGCTGAGTGCCCAGTTCCCGAATATCTTTCCAACGGTGACACCTGAGCCCAGGCCAGCAATCCCGCCAGCGACCAGCCCGGCAACAACACGTACGTC
>JBAPMW010000488.1:0-5566 GCA_049278815.1 Hyphomicrobiaceae bacterium | reverse complement strand
GGAAGCGGTGGTGCCGGCCTTGGCGGCATAGACCACCAGCGTGTTGTCCTCGGGGTCGACGGCCGCCAGCCCGCGCCCGCCGCCGGGGCCGCGGTCGAAGGGGTTGCTGCGGCAGGCGTCGAGGACGACGAGCCTCAGCCTGCTCACTCCGTCGAGCCGGCGCATGATGGCGTCGAGCGGGATGGCATGGAGATCGAGGCTGGCCGGCGTTACGCCGCCGCCACCGCCGCCGCATCGTTGCCCGGATTGAGAAGCGCCGACGACTTCAGGTACGCGGCATTGCCGATCACCAGCGCCACGCGCCGGCCGAGGCGGATGGGTGGTGGCGTGGCCGTGACAGGTGCGACCGTGGGTGTCTTTGGCTGGGGGGCCAATGCCGTGGGCGCGGCCTGAAGCGCCGCCAGCCGCCTGCCCGCTAGGGCCTGTGCATCGACATGCTCTTGCTCGCTCGTCCCCATTTTTAGGGCTTTAGTGTAATCCTCAATGGCTTTGACTGGTTGGCCCTTAGCTTCCCAGGCTTGGCCGCGACCGACATGCAAGAGCAGCCGGGCATAACCCTCGCGCATGAGGGATTCAGTATAGTCTGCAATTGCACTGTCGTAATTACCTTTCTTCAGGTGTAAGTGGCCCCGCAGTTCGTAGATGTAGTAGTCCCCTTTGAGTCTTATGGTCTCCGTATAGTCTGCTATGGCGCGATCATAGTCTGTCTTCTTCTCATAGGCGCGGCCCCTATAGCTGTAGTACCATTGCCACTCCTCCTTGCTTGCGCTCTTATCAACCCGATTAATTGCTTCGGTGTAGTCGGCTATAGCGGCGTCGTAATCCTTTCTCTCAGTCAAAAAAACATGGCCGCGACCTGCGTAGGCACTGGCATCGCCCGCACCAAGCGACATACCGCCGACTGCTTCGACAAGCTGGGCAGGCCGCAGTCGCGGACGGACGCTTACGACGAGCGGGCCATCTATCGGGCTTGGCGCGCTTTCCAGGTTTTGACCGATGTGAGAGCGGATTGGATATGGCTGCCCGCGTCTCCCGCCGTCAGGACCGATGCGATCTTGCCGTCGGGTGAAATGACGTAGGATGTTCGGCTGGCCATGATGCCGCCGCCAAACCGAACCACGTCGTAGGCCTTTACAATATTCCCCTTGGGATCGGCAGCGACCGGGAATTTGCCGCGACATGCCATACGCGAGAACTCACGCTGCGTCGCAATCGTATCGGTCGAGATGCCGATGACTGAGGAGCCAAGTGTTTCGAACTCCGACATGGCCTCCGCAAACAGGTGAGCTTCCTCCGTACAGACCGATGTGAAGCTCTTTGGGTAGAAGTACACGACGACTGGGCCTTTCTTGAGGGCCTCAGATAGCGTGAAGGTCAGGTCCGTACCGCCCTGCGCAGCTTTCGCGGAGAACGCTGGCGCAATCGTCCCAACCGTCAACTCGGACCACGCGAGGGATGGCAGCAGGCCTACAAGGAAGCAGCTCAGAAGAAAGCGAGCTAGGTGTGTCATCGGCAGCTCCAAAGTGCCATGCCGCTACTCCAAGAGTGCCTCGCATTCGCTTCTATCGGCAAGTCCTTCCACATGACATTCGCCACACAATTTCGTGGCCGGAATCAGCTCGCGTGCCGGCTCGGTGCCGCCGCGCAAGAACGGCAGATTCTGGCACACCTCCCCCGAGCTGCGTCCGTCCAATTCCGGGGCATAGCAGACTTGCCATGCTTGCGTTGGGCCCGCGAAGAGATTCTGCTTAGGGCATTCGCATTCTGCGACGCTCGATCTGGAAAATGAAAGCGAGAGGCATGGCACTCATACCTATGCCCTTAGTTCCGGAGGAGCGCGTGGGCGCGCTCCTCCCACCCGCTATGCGCCCCGGATGGCCGCTTGGACCTTCTCGGGCGTGTACGGGATCGAACGCAGGCGCACGCCCGTGGCGTCGAACACGGCATTGGAGATCGCCGAGGGCACCGCCGCCGCGGCAGGCTCGCCGGCACCCCAGGGCGGCATGGTCGGCCGGTCGATCAGGTCCATGACGATCTCCGGCACCTGCGGGAACCGGAGGATCGGATACGTCGCCCAGTCGATGCTCGTTACCGCCGAACGACTGAACTTCAGCTCCTCGATCAGGGTGCGGCTCAGCGTCTGGATGACATTGCCTTCGAGCTGGTTCCTGAGACCATCGGGGTTGATGATCTGGCCGCAGTCATGCGCGAGATAGAAGCGGGTGCAACGGATTTCGCCCATCGAGCGCTTTACCTCCACCTCGGCCACTGCCGCCACGTACGTGCGCACCAGCTCGTACTTGCAGTAGCTGACGCCGCGTCCCGTCACCACGTCGCCGGACTGGCCGGCCCTCGGAGAAGACCGCTTGTCCCATTTCGCCAGTGTGGCGACCCGGTTGAGGCACTCGATGCCGCGCGTGTCGGCGGGATCGATGTACTTGAGGCGGAGCTCGATCGGGTCCACGCCGGCCGCCGCCGCCAGCTCGTCCATGAAGCACTCGTTGGCGTAGGTGTTCTGCATCCGCCCCGGTGTGCGAATCCAGGACGGTGTGAACGGCGTCGATTCCAGGCGGTGGCAGGTGGTTTTGACGTTCGCGAACGTGTAGGGGATGTTCGAGTTGCGAACGATGTTGCCCGGCGCGATGTCCTGGTCGTAGGGCTTGCCGGCCAGCGTCGCCGCCACCAGCGGCACGTGGAAGCCTCCCGCCGACTGCGGGACGAAGAACTCGCCCTCCCACGCCGTCACGTTCCCCGCCCCGTCGAGCGCGGCGCGCAGGTCGATCAGCGTCGGCGGGCCCTTGGGGTCCCAGCCGTGCTCGTCCGCCCGCGACCACTGCACACGCACCGGCCTGCCGGTGGCCTTGGCGAGCAGCGCCGCATCGGCCGCCGCGTCCTCGTGCCCGTTGCGGCCGTAGCAGCCGGAGCCCTCGACGTAGATGCAGCGCACGTTGTCGAGAGGCATGTCCATCATCTTCGCCAGCTGCTTGCGCAGGCTGTGCGTTGCCTGCGATGCCGACCAGGACGTGAGCTTGCCGTCCTTGATCTCCGCGATCGCGCACGACGGACCCATGGAGCCGTGCGTGTTGATGGCGAAGTCGTAGGTGGCCTCCAGCTTCTTGGCACCCTGGCCCAGCGCCGCGGCCGTGTTGCCGACGTTGCTCGTCACCTCGTCCTTGGCGACCTTCGTTGCACGCACGTGCTCGTAGAGCTTGGCCTGGTCGGGAAGACCGGACCAGTCCGACCAGGAGGCCTTGAGCGCGCGTGCGGCCTTGATGGCGGCCCACTCGTTCCCGGCGACCACGGCGAGGAAGTTGCCCTCGCGCACGACCCTGGCAGTCGGAATGCCCTTGATGGAGCTTTCGTCCACGCTCTGGAGCCTGGCGCCCATCGCCGGCGGACGCACCACGCAGCCGTGCAGCATGTCGGGCACCCGGAAGTCCTGCATGTAGGTGAACGTCCCCGTGACCTTGGCGGGGATGTCGACACGCGGGACCGGCTTGCCGACCAGCGTGAAGGTCTTGGGGTCCTTGGTCGGCACCGGCTTCTTGGGATCGAGCGCGATGGAGAAGCTCCTGCCCCCGATCAGCTCTGCGTAGGTCACGCTCTTGCCGCCGCCGCCGATCGCGCCGTCGCGCACGGTGAGGCTCGCGCGGTCGACGCCGAGCTTCCTGGCAGCTTCGTCGAGCAGCGCGGCCCTGGCCGCTGCCGACGCCTGGCGGATCTGGTTGCCGCCGACCTGGATGCTCAGGCTGCCCCAGGTCGTGCCCTGGTCGGGCGTGAGCAGGGTGTCGCCGGTGATCAGGTCGACCCGGTCGAGCGGAAGATCGAGCTCCTCGGCCGCCATCTGCCTGAGCGCGGTGGCGACGCCGGTGCCGAGATCGACCTTGCCGGAGTAGACGGTGCACATGCCTTTGGCGTCGATGGCGAGGAAGGAATCCACCTCGGTCAACGCCAATGGCTTCGGTGCAGCCGCCGCCGCTTGCGCAACCGCCTCGTGGCTGCCGGGAAGCAGGGCGAAGCTGACGACGAGCGCGCCGCTGCCCTTGAGCACGCCGCGCCGGGTGAGTCTCAGATGCTGGTTCATGGTTGCCTCCCTCAGCCGGCGCTGGCCGCGCGCAGCACCGCCCGCACGATGCGGGCATGCGTTCCGCAGCGGCAGAGATTGTTGGCGAGCGCCTGCTTGACCTGTGCTTCCGTAGGCTTCCTGTTGCCGGCGAGGAAAGCGGCCGACTCCATGATCATGCCGTTGATGCAATAGCCGCACTGCGCCGCCTGCTCCTGGATGAAGGCCCGCTGCACGGGATGCGGTTGCTGCGGCGTGCCGAGCCCTTCCAGGGTCACCACCCGCTGGCCGTCCTTGATCGATGACAGGGGCGTGACGCACGAGCGCACGGACTGGCCGTCGACGTGCACCGTGCATGCGCCGCACTGGGCCAGGCCGCAGCCGAAACGCGGACCCTTGAGGGCGAGATTGTCGCGCAGAGCGTAGAGCAGCGGCATGTCGGGGTCGTCGACGGTCATCGACACCTGCCTGCCGTTCACGTTGAGGGATTTGGTCGCCATCTGCACACCTCCCATCGGTCGAAATTATGAGCCGGGCTACCCGGCACGGACGCTCTCGTTACAGCCAAGTTGCAGCCTCGGAGCATTCGTCAAGCAGCGTACGCCAATCCGGCCGCGGCCCCAAGCCCACCCGAGAGTGCAGCGCGGTAAGGATGCACAGGAAGCGAAGCTACGAGCAGCCGATGGCGGGCCAGGCAGGGGAAACACCCAAAAGTTGCGGACTTGAACCCGCAGTTGCGTGTCTCCTGCAACGCGTAGTCGAGTTACAGCTAAGCAGTGTTTCTTCACGACGCCAACGGACGGACCATTGGCTCCCCGCTCCAGGATGGGAGCGGCAGGCTTCGCACGCGCTGGAGGCAAGCGCCAACCGGATTCCCCTCCCCCTTGTGGGGAGGGGTTAGGGGTGGGGGGACTCCCTCCCTCCGAGGTTCTGCAATCCCCCCACCCTGTCCCTCCCCCACAAGGGGGGAGGGGACGTTGTGGCACGCACCTCGCAGGATACCCGGCGTCGGCGCAACCTGCTGCGAGACGCAGCTTGAGCGTTGGACAGCAAAGCGCACTTTGCTTAGGTCTGGTGGGACGATCTGGATGGGAGCCTCCGGCCGACTTCGCCACCCGCGAGGATGCCGGCAAAATTGGAATGGACCTCATTGGTAAGCACGTCGGGCGCCGGAGAACCACAGGGGACTATCATCGCCGCGCCGAACGGTGATATATCACCCGTGTACCATCAGCGTGGAAGGGAGCCACGTGACCACGTTCGAAGGCAGACGCACCATCGACGGCCTCGTCGTGACGGTAGACGGCAAGCGCCTCGACGAGCACTACGGCGTCAGGCGTTTCACGACCTGGGGCTTCGAGTGGACCTACGAGGGGGACAGCCCGCAGCAGCTCGCGCTCGCCTTGCTTGTCGAGCACCTGGGCGACAAAGAACGGGCGATCCGCCTGTCGGGAGCCTTCATGCGCAAGGTCGTCGCCAATCTCGACAACGACTGGATGCTGA
>JBAPMW010000487.1:0-5314 GCA_049278815.1 Hyphomicrobiaceae bacterium | reverse complement strand
GTTGCGGACCACAAAAGTGCGGCCGAGCCCAAATTCGAGGAGATCTGGCGGCCTCGCCGCCAGGGCCGCCATCACGAGCGGGGGGAGCGGGCCCGGCACCGCCGCGGTCCTCCCCCACCCGCCGCAGAGCCTGCCAAGGAGGCCGGTGAGAACGGCCACGAGCGTCGCGGCGGCGAGGGGCGTGATGGCCCGCCCAGGCGGCACGGCCGGAACGATCAGCAGGAGCGGCACGACCGTCAGGACCGGCCCGCCAGGAGCCAAGGCCGCCCTGACAGGAAGGAGCGCCGCCACGGCGCCGGTCGCCGGGACGACCGTCGGGAGGATCGGCAGCCGCGCGTCTTCCGGCACTCAGCCTCGCCCGCCCCGAAGGCCGGCGTCGATCCGGATTCGCCGTTCGCGGCGCTCAGCTCCCTCAAGGCTGCCCTGGAGAAGCAGAGCCAGGAATGAGCCCATCACTATATCCGATCTCTGATACCTCATGACCGACAAGACCAGTGCGCCGGCCCAGCGCCTCGACAAGTGGCTTTGGTTCGCGCGGGTCGCGAAGACGCGCACGCTGGCGGCCCAGCTGGTCGGCGGCGGCAAGGTGCGGATCAACCGGATGCGCGTCCTCAAGCCGAGCCATCTGCTGCGCCCGGGCGACGTGCTCACCATCTCTCTGCGCGGCGAGGTACGCGTCTTGAAGGTGCTGGCTGTCGGGGAGCGCCGCGGATCGCCGCACGAGGCCCAGCTCCTCTATAGGGAGTAGGGAATAGGGAGTAGGGCGGAAACCGAACCTCGGTTCTCCTACTCCCTATTCCCTACTCCTACTCCCTCGGTACTTGAACCTTGCGGCGGTGCCACAATCTGTGGCAACAGGTGGTGTCCCCATCGATCGCCGCCAGAATCTGGGCCCCGTGGGGCCGCAAGGCTGAAAACGCATGGCTGAGACCGCATGACCTACATCGTCAACGACAAGTGCATCAAGTGCAAGTTCACAGACTGCGTTGAGGTCTGCCCGGTGGACTGCTTCTACGAGGGCGCCAATATGCTGGTCATCCATCCGGATGAGTGCATCGATTGTGGCGTTTGCGAGCCCGAATGCCCGGTTGAGGCGATAAAGCCGGACACCGTGAAGGGCGTCGAGAAGTGGCTCGTCCTCAACCGCGAGTATTCCGACAAGTGGCCGAATATTACATCCAAGAAACCTTCGCTCCCCGACGCGGATGCGTTCCGCGACGAAAGCGATAAGTTCGAGAAGTATTTCGATCCTGAGCCCGGCTCAGGCGATTGACCGCCGAGGTGGAGGAGAAATTTAATCTCCCGCAAAGGTTGCGTAAATTGCACTTGCAGGCTATCTGACGGACTTAAGCATTTCTCCGAATGCGCGCTGCGGAATGGCCACACCCCGCTTCTAAAGCGGGGAGGATTATGCTATGGTATTTAAGCGTGGTTTAGGCGCGAGCAGATCTGGAACGTACAATCGCAGGTGTGGCGATTTTTCCCCACTGCGCAGCATGCGCGTACGGCGTCCTGGCGGGACGTCGCAATGCAGGCGCGTTGTGGGCAGCCAGCGGTAAGTGCTGCGGGCAGGTAGCGGCGGCAAGTTGCTTCCTTCCCGCGAGTGGCAGGCAGGGGTGCGCCGATCTTTGGCTCGGCGGCAATTGCTTACCTGTTCCGGCTCCGGGCGTGCCAGCCAAGGGCAGCTGATCGGCACGCGAATGTAGAGTGAGAGCGACATGGCGCAAAAAATGGCCCCGTCAAAAGCAGCGAGTAAGAAGGCCGCTCACAAAAAGTCGACCGCCCGAAAGCATGTGCCACCCACGATCAAGACCGCCAAGGCCAAGCCTGCCGTCGCCGCGCAGGCCCCCAAGCGCACCGCCAAGGCTGCTCCGGTAAAACCGCACCCGCAGAAGCACGCGGCTGCCAGGAGTGCAACGCATGCGAAGGCGCCGTTGCATAAGCCAGTCGTGAAGGAGGCCGTCAAGGCCCATCCCGCACCAAGGCACGAGGCGGTAAGCAAGCCTGCTGCTCCTCCCACTGCTGCCCCCAAGGCGAGGCCGATGCCGCCTCCGGTGACGGCTCGTCCGGCGGCGGCCAGCGCCGCGCGCTCGATGCCGGCTATGGCCAAGACGGCCAGTCAGAAGATCATGGCGGCCCCCCAGCCCGTTGTTGCGCCGGCAACGGCCAGGCCGGCGGCTCCCACGCACCCCGTGGCGGCAGCGGCGGCCCAGCAGCCGGCCCCGGCCGGTGGCGCGGTGGCGGCCAGGAAGGACAAAGCCGTGACGCAGAAGCTCGGCTTCAAGATCAGCGAGTGGATCGTCTATCCCGCGCACGGCGTGGGGCGGATCGTGGCCATCGAGGAGCAGGAGATCGCGGGCATCTCGCTGGAGCTGTTCGTCATCAACTTCGAGAAGGACAAGATGACGCTCAGGGTCCCCACCGGCAAGTCGGCGAGCGTGGGCATGCGCAAGCTCGCCGAGGAGGCCACCGTCAAGAGGGCGATCGAGACCCTCAAGGGCCGGGCACGCGTCAAGCGCACCATGTGGAGCCGGCGCGCCCAGGAGTACGAGGCCAAGATCAACTCCGGCGACCTCATCGCCATCGCCGAGGTGGTGCGCGACTTGTATCGCTCGGAGAGCCAGCCCGAGCAGTCCTACTCCGAGCGCCAGCTCTACGAGGCCGCCCTCGACCGCATGGCGCGCGAGCTCGCCGTGGTCGAGAAGCTCGACGAGCGCGGCGCCGTCCAGCGCATCACCGAGGTGCTCTCCAAGAGCGCCCGCGGCCGAAGCGTCGCGGCCGAGGCGGCGTAGCAGGGACGTAAGGCGGGTTAGCGCGAAGCGCGTAACCCGCCATTCTCCCTCCCATCTCACACGAGGATCGGCGGATTACGGCCTTCGGCCTCTCAAGAAAGACACGAAAAAGTCGTGACGAATCAACGATCCGCTTCGGTGTCTTTCCTGCCCCCGCATTCCGGGGCGCCCCGGTTGGGAGGCTAATCCGCCCTACCGTCTACTGTTAGACCTTATCCGCCAGCGGCGCGCCGCTGCCCGGTGCAAGGCGCCGCGAGACGGCGAACACCGCCAGACCCGCGAGCATGGTGAGGAGGCCGGCGATCGACTGCATCGGCTTCTGGGTGACCAGGAAGTACAGCATGAACCCGGTGACGGCGAGGAACACCACGGGCGTCAGCGGATAGGCCCACACCCGGTAGGGCCGCCGCAGCCCGGGCTGGGTCCAGCGCAGCACGATGACGCCGAGCACGGCCAGGAAGGTGCACACTGTCAGGCTGAACTGGATGTAGTCGATGACGGCCTCGAAGCTCTGCGTGAAGAGCAAGAGCGTGATCACCGCGAGCTGGAACAGGATCGCCGGCGCCGGCACGCCCGCCTTGGTCTTGCGCGCGAAGAAACGCAGGCCGGCCAAGTCCTCGCCGATCACCATGGTGACCCGCGGGCCGATCCAGACCATGGCGCTCACCGCCGAGACGAGCCCGATGCAGATGAGCGCCGCCACCAGCCGGCCGCCGGCATCGCCGAAGATCTCCGCGCCCGCGATCTGCGCCACGTTGATCTGGCCCGCCATCTTCGACATCGGCGTGGTGTAGAGGAACACCGCGTTGAGCGCCACGTAGAGCACCAGCACGATCAGGGTGGCAGCCAGCAGCGAGCGCGGCAGGGTGCGCTCCGGATCGCGCACCTCGTTGATGATGTAGGTGGCGGCGTTCCAGCCCGAGTAGGAGTACATGACGAACACCAGGCTGATCGCGAACGGCGCGCTGAAGATGTAGCCGAGGTCCTGGCTGGAGGGCGCGAACGTGATCGGCTGCGGCGTGCAGACGGCAAGGCCGGCGACGATGAAGCCGACGATGTGCACGACCTTGATGGCCGTGGAGACGTTCTGGAAGCGGCTGCTCTGCTTGAGGCCCGAGAGATGCACGAGCGACACGATCCAGGCCAGCGCGAGGCCAAGGATCAGCGACGCCACCGCCGGAGAGACGACGCCGTCGAGGAGGCCCGGAAAGGCGCCCATGAAATAGGTGCCAAAGGCCATCGCCGCGACTGCAATCGGCGCGGCGAACCCGACGGTGGCCGAGATCCAGCCCGCCAGGAAGCCCACGGCGGGGCTGTAGATGCGCGAGAGGAAGTTGTACTCGCCGCCCGAGCGCGGCAGCGCCGCCGCCAGCTCCGCATAGCACAGCGCCCCGCACAGCGCCGTGATGCCGCCCACCGCCCAGAGCATCACGAGGGAGAACGCAGACGGGATGCCGCCCACCTGGAAGCCGAGGCTGGTGAACACGCCGATGCCGATCATGTCGGCGACGGCGATGGCCGTGGCCGTGACGGTTGAGACCTTCACAAGGTCCACGGAGCGCTGATTCGCGCCTGCCTGATCTGACATCGTTGTGATCCACTTCAACGGCGTGCCCGCCCTGGGCCTACCAGCTCGGACCGTGCGCAACAACGCTTTTCAGACACGGGGACCGGTCGGGCGTAGGTTGGGTTAGACCCGAAGGGCCGTAACCCAACACGGGCATCCGCGACATGTCGGGTTACGCGCTTCGCGCTAACCCGACCTACTGCGTACCCAGGATTTCGATTGCGCCGTCGGCGGAGAGGTCAATGACGGGCGCGCCGCCACGCTGCCCGATCCAGCCGCGCACGCGCACGCTGCGGCCTTCCAGGGTCTTGGGATTGCCGGCGTAGCTCCCGAGCAGGCCCGCGTCGCCGCGCCGCAGCGAGACCGAGAACCCCCGGCGCCAGTTGCGATCGAAGTTGAGGTAGATGCGGCCGCGCGTCTGGCCCACGCTGACGATCGCGCCTTCGATGATCTGAAACGTGGCGCGGTAGCGCAGCAGCTCGGAGGGCTTGTCGGCGGGCCGCACCTGGTAGGCCGCATCCGCCCACAGCCCCAGGCGCGCCTCGCGTGCCGGCCGCTCCGCCGCGAGCAGCTCCGCGCTGCAGCTGCGGCCGCCGGCGAGCGCATAAGCTCGGGCAAGCCCCTGCTGCAGCAGGGCACCCTGGACCCAGCGACGCCCATCCCCCTCGATCAGGAAGGCCTGGGCCTGCACGCGCCCATACCGGTCCGCGCGCCCGCCGCCGAAGCGGAGCTCGACGGACTTGCCGAGCAGAAGAGCGCGCAGGGCCTCCGTCGCCGCCGCCTCTGCCGGCCACGTGCCGGCCTCCGCGTCCGCATCGATCGCCCGTGGCCCGAGCGCCCCGATCAGGCGCAGCTCCGTGCCGTCGTCGAGGGCAACGGTCTCGCCGTCGAGGATGCGGGTGACGGTGCGGGTGGGGCCTGGCTCCAGGCCGGCGCACGCCGCTCCGGTCTCGGC
>JBAPMW010000486.1:0-13622 GCA_049278815.1 Hyphomicrobiaceae bacterium | reverse complement strand
GGCTCAATCTGACGGCGGCCTCGCACGTCGTCCATTTCGACCGGTGGTGGAACCCGGCGGTCGAGAACCAGGCTACCGACCGGGCCTTCCGCATCGGCCAGACCAGGAACGTGCTTGTGCACAAGCTCGTCTGCCGGGGCACGGTCGAGGAGCGAATCGACCACATGATCGAGACCAAGAAGCAGCTCGCAGGGGATTTTCTCGAAGGCGGAGCCGAGCTGCAGCTGACCGAGATGAAGGACGAGGAGCTCATGAGGCTCGTGGCGCTCGATCTCGGCGCGGCGATGAAGGAGGGGTGAGCGATGTCCTTCTACGGGTTCCGGCCCTACGTGTCGGTGGCACAGAGACGCCACAAGGCGGAGAGGACGCTGGCCGGTCTCAGCAAGAAGGGGCAGCCGATCAGCCCGGTGCGGATCGAGGGCCGCACCATCGCCAGGTCGTTCTGGGGCAAGTCGTGGTGCGACAATCTGGAGCGCTACAGCGATTTTGCCAGCCGCCTGCCGCGCGGCCGCAGCTATGTGCGCAACGGCTCGGTGTTGGACCTGCAGATCGCCAGAGGCGAGGTTCGTGCCATGGTCAGCGGCTCCGAGCTCTACACGGTGCAGGTGGACATCGCGCCCGCGACGGCGAAGCGCTGGAAGGCCATCTGCAGGGACAGCGCGGGGAGCATCGACTCCCTGGTCGAGCTGTTGCAGGGTCGCCTTTCGGAGCGTGTCATGGATCGGGTGTGCCGGGAGGGCGATGGGCTGTTTCCCTCGCCCCGCGAGATCGACCTCTCCTGCAGCTGCCCCGACTGGGCCGACATGTGCAAGCATGTGGCTGCCGCGCTCTATGGCATCGGCGCCAGGCTCGACAGCAGCCCAGAGCTGCTGTTCAGGCTGCGCGGAGTGGACGAGACCGAGCTGCTGGCGAACGCCGATCGGCACATCTCCCTGAGAGCGCCGGCACCGGCGGGAGCCAAGGTGCTCGATGACGGCGATGCGGCCGCCCTGTTCGGGCTCGAGATGGCCGAGCAGACCGGGACCGGGAGCCCCGCCGAGGTGAAGCGTCAGCCTGCCAAGAAGTCGAGACGGGCGAAGGGGCGCGCTGGAGAACAAGTCGCCGCGAGCAAGAAAGGCAAGCGGCGTGCGCCAGCTCCCTCAGCAGGATCGCCAAGCGCAGTCAGCCGGCGAAAGAGCAGGAAGCAGACAAGGACCAGCTGATGGTCCGGACATGACAGCGCGTACACTCTCGTTCGCTGACTTAACCGTCGATCACGTCCAGCTCGACGCGCATAGCCAACCGTTCTTCGAATGTCCTGATCATGGCTGGCGATAGGGGGCTGCTGAAGTCGGCTCTGCTCCTTCAGCCGTCCGACATAGACCGCGTAGTCGCCACTTGAAACGTTTGCGGCGATGGGCGCCTGCTGGTCGATGCAAGTCCGGCGTGTTTGACCCCGTGTGCCGACGCCACGTGGCGTCGAAGCAAACCTCCGCCGGGTGTTCGATCCCGGTCCTTGAAAACCAGCCCCGCCCAGCGCTATGTTGAACAAGATCGCTAAGTGTTCAACATGGGACCGGTCCAATGACGAGAGGCCTTGCAAAGAAGGCAAGACAAGATGCGGGGAGGCGCGCATCTGGGCTCGAAGAGGGCCAGGCACGCTTCGACCTCATCATGGAAGCCGCGGAGCGGTCCGGGCTCCTCAAGGAGAAGAGCAGCCGCATCGCCGGGAGGGTGAGCCCGGCCCTCATCGCGCAGGCCAAGAGGCGCACCGGTATCGAATCCGACACCGATCTGATCGAGTTCGCGCTGGCGAACGTCGCGCTGGAGGACAATTTCGCCGAGGCGTTCAAGGCTGCCCACGGCAAGGTGGACCCGGACTTGAAGCTCGGCTTCTAGAGGTGGCGAGCTTCGATTTCGACGCCGCCGTACGCTGGGCGCGGCTCGACCCACGCAGGACTTTGGCCCGCCGCGCGGATGCGGAGTTGCCCTTCGCCAGCGAGGAGCACGTCGCTGGTCAGGCGTTGCTGCTCGACACCTGTGTGTACATTGACAAGCTGCAGGGCCGGTCTCCCGGCATCGTCGAAAGCCTGACGGCGACGCGCCCGGTCAATCACTCGACCGTTGCGATCCAGGAACTGTTGCACACCGTGGGCGTCCTCGACCCGGACGACCGTCGCACTGCCGGGGCCGTTGCGGAAACCCGCGGCCTTGTCCGATCCGTGCCGCCGCACCGGATCTTCGCACCCGACGTTGACGTCCTGGGACGCGCCGCGCTGCTCTCCGGCATCGTTTGCCGCCTCCAGGGTTATGCGGCCGACCGCAAGCTTCGCGCCCTGCATGACTGCGTGCTTCTGTTGCACGCGCAAAAGCTTGGATTCACTCTCCTCACCGCCAACGTTGCCGATTTCGACATTCTGCTGCAGCTGCTGCCGTCAGTCCGCATCTTGCTCTATCGACGGAAATAGCCGCGTAGCTCAAAGCGATTCAACAGCCGCGCTTTTTGGACGGCTCACGTGACGGCATGGACAAGTGAACGAAAAAATGCAGGGGCGGTCAACATCCGGAGCCAGCATGACCAAATCGAAACCGACTGAGCACGTCCAGCACCACAAGGATGGCAGCGTCTGGGCGCGGGGGCAGACCATCGACGGCGTGCCCACCGGCTACTGGGAATGGTTCCGAAAGGACGGCGTGCGTATGCGGCCCGGCGATTTCAAGGATGGCGAGCAGGTCGGCGAATGGACGACCTACGACAGGACCGGCGCGGTCTACAAAGTGACGACCATGAAGCCGAAGGGGCGCAAGGCCGCACGCTGAGAGAGAGCGCGGCTACTACGGCGCCTTTGGGTTAACCGTTCATTTACCAGCCGCTGCCGATAATGGGCGCCGTCGGTTGGCCGGGCGGGGGCGTGCAGGAGGGACAACGGCAATGACGCCACGGCAGGCGCGGGTGGCCCTGGGCGGTTTTTTCTTGCTGGCCATCGGCGTGACGAGCAACGCCCTCTATCTCCAGGGCGCCGTCAGCGGCACCGCAGAGAAGACAGCGGCAGCGGCAATCCGCCCCAAGCCGCGCCCGCCCGGCCCACCCAAGTCGGCAAAGACCGCCAAGCCGCCCGTCAAGACTGCGACGGCGGACGCGCCGCAGGCCCCCCCACAGGGCGTGTCAAAGGGTGCCCCGAAGAGCCCCCCGTCGGTCAAGGTCCGCACGGTGCGGGTGGCAGCGGTCAGCGAGACGCGCCCGGAAAACACCGACACCGACACCGTGCGCGCCGTGCAGGAGCAGCTCAATCGCCAAGGCTACGGCCCGATCGGGGCCGACGGCGTCATGCGCCAGCCCACCAGGGCCGCCATCATGGCCTTCGAGCACGATCACCGCCTGGGGCTCACCGGAGAGGCGAGCCAGGACCTCCTCAAGAAGCTGGTGTTCGGCACGCCCGAGGGCGCTGCGGGCGATGTGGAAGTGCGCTCGCCGCATGCGGAGGCGATCGTCAAGCAGGTTCAGCAGTCGCTGATCGCGCGCGGCTACCGCGCGGGCGCTGTCGACGGGCAGGTGGGCGCTGAGATCGTCGCCGCCATCCGCACGTTCGAGACCGACCAGGGGCTCGTGCCCAAAGGTCGCATCTCGGCGGACGTGCTGGAACGGCTGCAGACCGGCATCTCTGCGGGCGGCAAGCACCCAAAGAGTGAGGCAGTAGGGCAGTAAGGCAGTAAGGCAATTAGGCGGTAAGGCAGGAGCGCGTTCACTTCAGCCGCTTATTGCCCTATTGCCTTACTGCCCTATTGCCTTACGGAGCATCGATGCGCCTGAAGTCGGAGCTGTGGGTGAAGGCCTATCTGCGGCGCTGCCGCATCGAGGGCGCCGACGCGCTGCTGGTGCGCCGCGGCGATACCGACGCCGGCGCGATCTACATCAAGGTGAGCCGCCTCGACGGCACCGCCCTGCTCTACGGCCCCGCCCCCGCCGGCCTCGACGCGGCGCGCGAGGACCGCCTCTGGCAGCTGTTCCTCAAAGGCGAGCCGACGCCCGAGGCCCAGGTCGATGCCTACCTGGAACGCCAGGTCGGCTTCGATGCGGACATCTGGATCGTTGCGGTGGAGGACCGGACCGGCCGGCATTTTCTCGACGGCTGGCTGGCACCGCCGTGAGGAGCGCGCCGTCCCACCTGCGCTGCGGCTCACGCTCAGCCGCGTCTTAGCTTAACGGTCCGTTAACCTCTGCCGTTCTCAACTCGGCACCGCTCGCTCAAGATTCGTGTGCGCGTTCGGCGGGGGACCACGGCCGCGCTTGGCGCGGCCATCGGCTCGGGGACATCGATGGCACACATCGTACCGTTCAGGACGACGACCACGCGGGGTGCGGAGGAGGCGGAAGCCGGCCGTGCCGAGGGCGCCCGGATCGTGATTTTTCCAGGCGTGCGGCGCGAGCGCTACGCCGAGGCGCCGGCCGACCGGTCGTGTGGCGCCACGGACGCCAGGCGCGACTGGCTCGAGCTGCCGGAGGAGCTGCCGGCCGCCTGCCCGTAGCCGTTGCTGGCGTCCAGCAGGCCTTACTGCAGCCGCCGACGCCATTGCCACGTAACCGGCCATCGACTATTGGACTGGCGTTTCCAGCGCCTCTTCCGATTCTGCCTGGTGCGGATCCCGGTCCCATATGGCGGCGGACGGCGCGACCTCGGGGGAGAAGGCGCATGTCCATTGCGATCGGCCGGATCGCTCGGCTGGCTGCGGCGTCCGCCGTTGCGGCCAGCTTTGCAGCGCTGGCGTTCACGTTGGTTCTGACGCCCTGGTCTGCGGCCCTGGCGCAAGGGAGCGGCCAGCCGAAGCTGCGTGTGGTGACGCGCGTGCTGCCGCCTGTGGTGATGGAGCAGCCGGGCGGCAAGTTCTCCGGTTTCAGCATCGAGCTGTGGGAGAGGATCGCCGAGAAGCTCAAGCTGGAGATGAGCTTCCATGTAGCGCCGAATGTGGGCGCGCTGCTCGCCGACGTGCGGGCCGGCAAGGCCGACGTGGGCGTGGCTGCGATCTCCATCACCTCGGCGCGCGAGGCGGAGTTCGACTTCTCACAGCCGATCCTGAACGCCGGTCTGCAGATCATGGTGCGCGGGCGCGGGCAGGACGACGGTTCCAATCCGCTCTGGGACCTGCTCGGCCTGCTGTTCTCGCCGGCGATCCTGGTCTGGCTCGGCATCGCCATGCTGCTGATCGTCATTCCGGCGCACATCGTCTGGTACCTGGAGCGGGACTGCCCAGGCGGCATCATCCCGACCGGCAAGTACTATCCGGGCATCTTCTACGCTCTGTACTGGGCAGCCACGACGCTTGCCACGCAGGCCGAGCAGGCGCCGCGGCATTGGCTCGCGCGCCTCGTCACGGTGCTGTGGATGTTCGTCGGCGTGGTGTTCGTGGCCTTCTACACCGCGCAGCTCGCCGCGACCCTGACGGTCCAGCAGATCCAGGGCGGTATCAACGGGCCGAACGACCTGCCGGGGAAGACTGTGGCGACAACGGCCGGCAGCACCGCCGCCGCCGCCGCGCGCGGGCTCAGGGCGGACGTGGTGGAGGTCGGCGGGATCGAGGACGCCTACAAGGCGCTCAACGACAAGCAGGTGGACGCGGTGGTGTTCGACGCCCCGGTGCTCCTCTACTACGCTGCCAGGGAGGGCAAGGGGCGCGTGCAGCTGGTGGGCCCACCGTTCCGCAAGGAGGACTACGGCATCGTGTTCCCGCGCAACAGCGTCCTGCGCAAGCAGGTCAATGTCGCCCTGCTCGCAATGCGCGAGGACGGCACCTACCAGACGCTCTACGACAAGTGGTTCACGAGCAAGTAGCCGGCGTTAGACTAGCCGGTGCGCCGCGGCTGTCCGCCTTGACCGCCCAGCAGATGCGATAAAGTTCAGATCCGGGTGAAGCCTTGCCTCAGCCGCTTCGGCAGGCCTCGGAGCGGACCTGCCGCGACGCCAAGGAGCTGCGCCAGTGTCGCGCCATTGGCCGTGGTCTTTGCTCAGGCGGAGACCACTCCGCGGTGAGCAGCCAAGCAACAGACGTGCGGCGCTGACCCAGCGATAGCACTGCCTTGGCGACATGGCATACACGCGGAGCCCCGTCCTCAAGACGCCGCCCAGCGGCGGACCTCAATTGGCGGCAGCCCTCTACCTCGGGATCGGATCGGTGTAGCACTGCCGCATGGCCTCGCAGCGATGCGAGCCGGAGAAATGCATGGCGTCGCCTTTGGCCGGGGCGATGAACTTGCACACCTCCTCCAGGCCCGCCAGCGTCAGCCAGCCGTAGCGCCGGCCCCGCTGCACGGCGAAGCAATCGGCGGCCTCCTCGTCGGGCCCACGGAACTGGTGGCCGCATTCGTGCGCGTGAATCCACAGCTTCACGACCTTCGGCACCTTGGCGATCAGCTTGGGATTGAGGATGAGGAAGCCGGGATAGGCGGCGCCGTAGTCATCGAGCTTCTCGTCAAGCACGGTCGGCCGGCGCCCGCACTCGGCCTTCTGTCCGTCGATCTCCAGCTTGCCTGAGGGCACGAGCTTGGTGCTTTCGCCCGCGCGCGCCACATACTCCTCGGGCGTTGGCCCGGCGACGACCGGCGGCGCCAGCGACGCCAAGCCCAGCAAGGCAACCGCCACAGCCACGCGCCGCACCTGCGCCTTGAAAGAGTCACCCACGTGGATCGCTCCCCATGGCCCCCCTTGGGCCCCCATGTCCGATCCTCAACCAACCTGCCAATCCTCGCTCAACCTTTGCCCGCACGGTGCAAGGATTGCAACCCATTGTGCGGAAAAACCGGTTAGGGTTTGGATAATTTGTGGCCGCAGCGTGCTCCTGTCCACACGCCGCCGGTCAGTCGCCGGCGGTGGCCTCGATATGATCGATGTCGGCATCGGACAGGCCGAAGTGGTGGCCGATCTCGTGCACCAGGACGTGGGCGACGAGGTGGCCCAGCGTCTCCTCGTGCTCGGCCCAGTAGTCGAGGATCGGCCGGCGGTAGAGATAGACCATGTTGGGCATGCCGGCCGGGTCCATGACGCTGCGGCGGTCGATGCTGACGCCCTGGAACAGGCCGAGCAGGTCGAAGGGGCTTTCGAGGTCCATCTCACGGAGCACCTCGTCGGTGGGAAAGTCCTCCACCCGGATCACGACGTTGTCGCACAGCTCGCGGAACTGGCGCGGCAGCCGCCTCCAGGCCACCGCAGCCAGCTCCTCAAGCTCCGCGAGGCTCGGCGCCTGCCTGTCGGCCCAGTATTTTGCGCTCGGCATGCGGGGTCATTCGTAGGTTGGGTCAACCCCGGCGAATGCCGGGGGCAGACCCAACTCACAACGTGCAAAGTGCACTTGAGTGCGTTGGGTCTTCGCTATCGACCCAACCTACCCGAGGCCGCCCAGCGCCTCAATCGACGCCTTCCGGCTCCACCACGGTCCTCACCTGGCGCACGCCCACCACGGCCCTGAGCGCCCGTGCCACGAGGTCGGCGGTGCGCGGGGCCACGCCGGCCAGACGCAGGTCGACGGTAAGCTCGGTGCCGTCGCCCGACTCGCGCGAGGCGTGCACGCGGGTGGGTACCGCGCCAAGCTTGGCCACCGGCTCGATCAGGCGCGGCAGCAGGCCCGGATGGGCGGGGGCGGAGATGAAATAATAGGCGCGGACGGTCGTTGGCTCGGCGCACGCCGCAGCGACGCCCGAAGCGGCAGCAACAGGGGATGTCATGAGAGGCGGTCCTCGGCAGGATGATCGCGAAATGAACGGCACAGCCCGGCGCCCTCAGGCGGCCGGGGCCATAATTCGCGCGATCAGAATGCCAAGGCGCTGCTGCATGCCCCCTGTCTAGCCCGGACAAGCGGGCATGGCAATGCGGTTGCGCCGCGCCTAGGCCGCATCGGGCTTGAGGCAGCCGCGGTAGCGGACGATCAGGCCTCCGGTGACCGGCGCATAGAGGCTGACGTCGAAGTGAAAGGCGCCGTCCGCGGCGAATTCCCTGGTGCAGCTCCTGGGAAGCAGCAGGGACGGCAGGGGGATGCCGAGAAGCCACCCGCGCCTCACAACGAAGTGCAGGACGGCGTCCTCGACCGGCAGCTCCAGCTCGTAGGTGGCAAGGCCGAACCGCTCGCGGAAGTGATAGGGCTTGGGCGACGGCGTCAGGACCGACCTGAGCCGCCGCCCCGCGAAGCTCCGCTCCCAGACCTCGCCGTCAGGCGTGCACGTCATGGTGACGGTGAGCGGCACATCCGCGCCCGCCTTCGGGAGGCCGACGAGCCACGCCGCCAGCCACGCGACGAGCCCGCGGCCGCGGGCGATGTGTGCCCGGCCCGAGAAGGTCTCCACGTTGCGGCCGGAGTGCAGACGCTGGACGCAGGGCGGCAGCTCGCGCCACCTGTCGCCCAGCGCGGACTGGAACAGCGGCGCTGCGGGTTGCGAGCCCGCCTCGGGGCCTGCGTGCGACGCCGCCGGAGCTCGGGGGTTCCTGTTCATGCCGCCTTGCGCGCGCCGCGCCGTCGTTGGTGCCAACTGAGACCTAAGCAGAGTCTCTTCGCGGACCCAACGCAAGCATGGCAAAGTCTGCCATACCCTGGGGAGCCCGGTGGACGCAGACCGGAGCAAGTTGGCCCCCATCGCCCATCCGGATGCCGTTGGTTCGCGTGTCGGGCGGCGTCAAGACGGGTCACAGGTCCGCCGAGGGCTTGGTCTCGTACGGCCGCTGCGCGGCGGCGCCGGGCTAGCCAGCGAAAGTGCCAAGGCCCACGTCCGAGGCCGTGACAAGACTGTAGAGTCGCCCCGCCTCCTGCGTGCAGGCAGCGGCGAGATCGTGCTCAAAGAGCGGCCGAGATGCCGGACACGGTGCGCTCCAGTTGCCGCAGGTGGAGTTCGGCAAACCGGGCCGTGGACAGGTATCCCTTCGGCCAGAGCAGGGCCAACGCACCAACGGCCGTGCAGCGTTGCGCGATCGGGCAGGCGATCACATCGAGCGTGCCAGCCAACGCAGTTTCGCCGCGATACAGCTGCGGACGGACGGCATAACCGCGCCTGCGGGCCCGCCTCAGCATCAAGACCAGGTCCGGACTCCTCAACCCTGCCCGGTGGAGGCCCCACACAGGATGGTCTCCGATTTCGTCGACAAGATCCAGCACAACGGCATCCGGCCAAGTCGAAAGCACCGCCAAGCCGCCGGCGGACCCGAATACAGATACCGGTAGGTCGAGTGGGCGCCTGTACTGCAAGAACGGGCTGAGAGGTCTTGTCGATTCAACGATGCGCCCTCGCGTTCGCTCAAAGATATGCAGATCGCAGGCCCAACCAACCGCATTCGTTAACTCGATCATGTGCGGGACGGCCCGATCGACAAGCCATCCCTCGCCATGGGTTGGCGACACCCTGCCGTAAGCGGGCAAGGCGATGTTCGCGCGGTAGAGTCCGTCTGCCAGGCTGCGCCGGACGACCCTTCGCCGCATGAGTGTGGCGAGAAGCCGGCGGATGGTGGACTTCGGCAACCGGGTTTTCGCGTACAGGTCCTGCAGGCCGCTGGCGCCATGAATCGATAACGCCTCCAGGACCGCCAGGCCCCGGTCCAATGAGCGGTTTTCCAATGCACGCTTCATAGCTGAAGATGATGCCGCAGAGCGGCACCATCTTCAAATCCCGATTGCGCCGGCACGGGCGACGGTGGATCGTCCTGCCGGAGTTTGGGAATGCGCGCAGATCGCTTCTGATAGGCCGGACTTCATGGTAGCATGCGCAACATTCACGGATCTCGGCGCCGGCCCGGCTTATGAAGCGAAGCGCCTACGTTTGGCGGCGGTTCTTACGAAGTGGAGCCTGCGCCTGTCCCAACGCACCACCCTGTCCGATTCGCAGATCCTCGCCATGCGCGGCAAGGCTCAGCTCCGTGGCATCCTGATCGGTGTGTTGGACGAGAGAGATATTCCGGAGGAGCTCTGGAGCAGTTACCTGGGTGGCAGCCCCTGAGCGACTGCAGCGGTACCTCGACACCTCGCAACGAGGGCGATGGCCGTTTACGCAATGAGACGGATGAAGGGAGGAGAACCCGATGAGAAGCATCCTTCGAAGAATGCTCTTGCCATTGCTGGGGTGTGCCGCCGTGGCCGGACCAGCCCTGCTTTCCGCCCAAGCGAATGCCCAAATCGGCAAGCAACCGCTGCACATCGTTTTCCCATTCGCTGCGGGCGGGTCGGGCGACGCGCTGGCGCGCGTGCTCGCCCAACACATGCGCACTGGCCTCGACCGGCCTGTCATTGTGGAGAGCAGAACAGGTGCGGCGGGCCGCATCGGCGTCCAGGCTGTAAAAAGTGCCGAGCCCGACGGCAACACCATACTGCTCACGCCGATTGCTCCCGTAGCGATCTATCCGCACGTCTACAAGTCTCTGGGCTACGACCCATTCACCGACCTCGAGCCTGTCTCGCAGGTGGCAGCCTTCGAGTTCGCGGTGGCGGTCGGCCCACAGGTGCCTGCGAAGTCCCTCAAGGAGCTGGTCGCCTGGGTAAAGGCCAATCCTGACGCGGCCAACTACGGCAGTCCGGCGGCCGGGTCGCTGCCGCACTTCTTCGGCGTCTCGTTCGCCCGCGCAAGCAAACTCGACCTCCGCCACGTCGGCTATCGCGGCTCGGCCGCCGCGCTGACCGACCTCATCGGGGGCCAGATTTCGATGGTGTTCACGACTACCTCGGATTTGCTGGCGATGCACAAGGACGGCCGCATCCGCATCCTCGCAACTTCGGACCAGCGGCGCTCTCCGCTGTTGCCCGATATTCCAACGTTCAAGGAGGAGGGATACGCCATCCAAGGCACGTCTTGGTACGCGATGTATGCCCCCGCCAAGACGCCGTCCGAAACCGTCGCCCATCTCAACAAAGTTATCGTCCAGACGCTGCAACGGCCCGAAGTCAAGGCGCGGCTGCTGAGTCTCGGTCTCTATGCCACCGGCACGTCGCCCGAGGAGCTGAGAAAGATCCAGAAAAGCGACTCGGAGCTATGGGAGCCCACCATCAAGGCATCGGGCTTTACGCCGAAACAGTAGATGACTCCGGGTCGCGTGCAGCGCAGGCACCCTCTGCAGTGGCTCGACCTCGCAGAGTTCACCTCGGATGTGGCGAGCGCCCGCGCGTTCAGCGTCCTCACGCGCTCACCCAGCCCATGCCTCGTGAAGGAGCACGAGGCATGGGCTGGCCGACGACGGGCCTCAATCTGTTCTCGCCACACCCTGCCCCTGCTGCGGCGGCCGCATGATCGTCATCGAGACCTTCGACGGGGAGTGGGGAGCCGGGAGCGGGGACTGGTGACCTTGCCTCAAGCGCATTCCCGACTCCCCACGCCCCACTCCCAGAATTGTCCAAATCCGTTATGGACTTGCAAACGCGAGACCGATGTCGCCGGGTTTGTCTAATTCGTGAGAGCGTGCGCTGGCAACGGCTGGACGCCGCCGCGAGAACCGGGCATCTAGCCGAGCGTGAAGAGCCTGCGATCCATCACCGACCTGCGGCAGGCGGGCCTCGTCCCCGCCGACCGTGCGCCCGCGCTGGCAGAGGTGGCCGCCCGCTACGCCATCGCGATCACGCCCGACATGGTCCGCCTGATCGACCGCAGCGATCCCGACGACCCCATCGCCCGCCAATTCGTCCCCGACCCGCGCGAGCTCACCCACCTGGCCCAGGAGCGCGCCGATCCGCTGGGCGAGGAGCGGCTGTCGCCGGTACCGGGCGTGGTGCACCGCTATCCGGACCGCGTGCTCCTCAAGCTCACCCACGTCTGCCCGGTCTACTGCCGGTTCTGCTTCCGGCGCGAGACGGTCGGACCCGGCGGTCCGCAGGCGCTCAGCGACGCCGCCCTTGACACGGCGCTCCGGTACATCGCCGATAAGCCCGATATCTGGGAGGTGATCCTGACCGGCGGCGACCCGCTGGTGCTCTCCACGCGGCGGATCGCCGAGGTGACACAGCGCCTCGCCGCCATCGACACGGTCAAGGTCATCCGCTGGCACACGCGCGTGCCCGTCGTCGACCCCGGCCGCGTCACGGACGAGCTGGCGGCGGCGCTCAGGAGCCCCGCCAAGGCCGTCTACGTCGCGCTCCACGCCAACCACCCGCGCGAGCTCACCGCTGCTGCACGGGACGCCTGCGCCCGCCTCATCGACGCCGGCATCGCCATGGTGAGCCAGTCGGTGCTGCTGCGCGGCGTCAACGACGATGCGGCGACCCTGGCCGCCCTGATGCGGGCCTTCGTGGAGTGCCGCATCAAGCCCTACTACCTGCACCATCCCGATCTCGCCCCCGGCACCGGCCACTTCCGCCTGTCGATCGCCGAGGGCCAGGCGCTCATGCGCCGGCTGCGCGGCCGCCTCTCCGGCCTGGCCCAGCCCACCTATGTGCTCGATATCCCCGGCGGCCACGGCAAGGTGCCCGTGGGACCCGGCTATCTCGACGAGGGCGGCGGTCGTGTTTCGGACCCGCAGGGCACGCCGCACGACTACCCCGAGCGGGGGTGACGCTCCGGACAGAGCGAAGGAGCCTTGAGCATGAGCACATCCGTCCTTTTTTGGCGCCGGACCGATGTCGAGGGCCTCGAACGCCTGGAGCTTGCAATCGAGCCCGACGGGGTCACCGCCACGTCCACGGTGATCTGCCTCGAAGCCGGCGGCTTTCGCCTTGAGCACCGCTGGCGGCTCGACCCCGACTGGCGCGCCCAGTCCGTCACCGTCGAACGCTGGAACTCGCAAGGTCATGGCGTCCTGCGCGTGGAGCGCGCTGGAACCGGCTGGCGGGTGGACGGCGCGCCGCGCCCGGATCTCGAAGGCGCCGAGGAGCCGGACCTGTCGGTCACGCCCTTCTGCAACACCTTCCCGATCCGCAGGACGCCGGAGGGCGCGGGAGAGAGCCTGCCCCTCGATACCGCCTTCATCGACGGGGCCGCGCTGACGGTTGCGCGGTCGAGCCAGCGCTACGACCGGCAGGGGCTTGGACGGTTGCGCTACGTCGACCTTGGCCTGTCCCGTGGTTTTGAAGCGGATCTGGTGGTGGACGACGCTGGACTGGTGCTGCGTTACGAGCACTTGTTTGAGCGGGTGGCGTCGCCCGCCTGACGTGCGCAGCGGTTTGTTGACGTCGAACCCGGCGCACGCCGAATGAGCATAGATGCCCAGAGCCGGATCGTCCTCGCCGTGGCCGACGGCAAACTGCCAGAGGCTCCGGGCAGTCGGCATTTTGGCTGCCGCAGCGGAAACAGCACTTGTTCAGCGGACCTTGTTGTGGCGATCGGTATTGATTGAGCCGGCCATGTGTTGGAGCGCTGCATTTCAGGGACCGCACCGCATCGACCAACCGGTCTTATTTCCGTCGGGGAATTTCTGATCTTGATGCGCGTCGCCCTGAGTGAGGATCGAGGTCGACAGGGATAAGGTGCGCAGCTGACAGAGGAGCGGATGACAACTCAGATCGTGGCCCGAGTGGCCTGCTTCGTGAGAAACGACGCGGATGAGGTCCTCATAGCCGGTTTCGCTGAGTTTGCCGATGGCAGCGGTTGGGCGTTGCTGTTTCAAGCAGCCACCTATGAACCGGAGGAGCAGGACGTGCGCGGTGGCATGGACACCTACTGCATAACCGACAGTGACGGAGGCGCAGTAGAGTAT